>NZ_JBGOOU010000014.1:0-114686 GCF_041439815.1 Vibrio sp. 1F279
TGAAACTTGAAAAGCCGACAGAAGAGAACATGCGAGACTTTGAACAGCACATCGAAGTGATTGATGAAGTGTTAGAGTGCTTTCTAATGACGGGCAATCACGACTACCTATTGCATGTAGTCAGCGAGTCGCTAAAAAGCTACGAGCAGTTTATCCGCAAGCAATTAACCCGCCTGCCCAATATTGCTTCGATTGAATCCAGCTTCGCCTTCGGTCAGGTAAAAACAAAGACCAAGCTGCCAGTCAGGTAATGAGTGTCACGATAACTTGGGTTTAAAGACCTCTAGATCATTATCGGCACATATAGAGCTCTGTCCATTGCTACTGACTCAGTGCCACCTAATTTCCGCGCCTAAGCCATTGAGTTAATCGCTTGGGTCAACGTTTATTAACCAGTCTTGGTTGCTTCCAGTATATTGAGATGCCCTAGGTCTCATTGTCGTGAATTCGGTTTTCGATATCCCGAAATTTCCTTTATTTTCAAAGCTGTTTTGTTATATTCATGTGAAACATTACTAATATAAGAAATGGCTTAAATGATAAAACAAAGTTGTACTTTTTTAACGTCACTGTCGCTGCTGCTATCCGCTAGCACTTTTGCATACGATCTTGAGATAGAAGCTTTTGAAGGCGAAGAACTCGCACTTTTAAAGAACGCAGAAACGTCTAGCGATAACGAATTGCTAATGCAGGCTGCTAACCTTTTAATTGAAGATTCAATGTATGAAGAGAACTTACAACGCGGATATGAGTACATGAATCAAGTAGCGGAATCTGGTGAGGTAAAAGCGATGATTACCTTGGCAGATAATTATTACTACGAAGAGCAATACGAAAAAGCACTGGCTTGGTACCACAAAGCTGAAACCAGCAAAGACCCTTATGTGCTCTACTCATTAGGCGTAATGTATTTTGATGGTGAAGGTACACCTATCGACCTAAAGAAAGGCAACGATTATTACCTAGCTTCTGCAAAAGCGGGGTATTCTGACGCTATGTATCAACTCGCATTTTCATACGATGAAGGTCAAGGCGTCACTCAAGACTTCTCCAAATCTGCGTATTGGTTTGAGCAATCGGCTAACTTAGGCGATGCAAGTGCTATGTACAATTTGGGTATTTCTTACCTAAATGGACAAGGCGTTGAAAAGAGTTGCTCTAAAGCGATGCAATTATTTAGCAAAGCCATTGAAGAAGATGAACATACACTTTCTTATGTGAAGATGGGTGATATTTACTCTTCTACGCGATACAAAAAACCGTGTGGTTTCAAAACTACAGACGCAAAAAAAGCATTAGAGTATTACACTCACGCCGCAATGCAGGGCAACGATTATGGTCAATATTCCGTTGGTTACGCCTACCGTAATGGTCACGGTACATGGAGCGATTTTGTTAAAGCGCTAGCATGGTTTGAAGTCGCGCAGGAATACGGAAACTCGGATGCAGAGAAAGAGATAATCGACGTGAAACAGTACATGTCGAAAGAAAACATTGCCGCAGCTGCGCAGCTTAAAGACTCTTTAATCGAAGATATCTGGTAAGGATAGTAACGACTCTAATTGTCATGGACTAGAACACTTCTATCCAATTACCCGTTAGAGATCGGTTTATTGTAACAGCCTCAAAACTAAGGCCTCACACACACGAGGCCTTAGTTTTATCTATCGAAAGGTTGTCCCCCGACTCCACCAACTTAGCCGCTTTCATCAACTTTTCATTAAACTGCTTTGGTTGCTCTAGCATATGGACATAGCCTGAACCTTCAACGTAGCTAGTAATCAATGGCCTTGACAGAGATTAGTAGGATGAAAACTTTGAAAAGGTACAGCATAACGTGCCGACACATCATAGCGTCCAGACAAATGCTGAGTGACTAAATACTGACGTTGCTCCTCATTATAAAAGTGTTGTGTTGCTTCTAGTTCAATAGCATCTCCATCCCCAGCACAAATGAAATAGTCGTCGTCCATATCTCGAAATGCTATTGGGGTTTCATCTACCAATCCATATCTATCGGTCATCTTTCTTGACCTCCAAATATCTTTAAATGTACCTAGCTCAAAGCGTTTTAAATTTCGCCATTGTACGAACATATAAGTGTCTTGCGAGGGAATCGATGGAATGTCATTCATTGCCTCGTTCGGGCTTTTACAAGTATCAAACAAAACCACAGCATTGTTCTCAACTCTAAATGGCAATCTATCTTCATCTTGTACATAAGAATCCACCGTCTTCTTAGGCCAAGACTCATTTTTCAGGCTGAGATAAAAAGAAGGAAACCTTAGGTAAGACCCAAAATCATCAGTTTTATTAGCGTCAACAATTTCATAAACAGGATTATCATGAAGTGAGTCATAGCTCGCACTATAATCGAACTCAATTTTAAACAAAAAATCTTCCATCTCGGGTTTAGTAAGAGACGTGAAAGCTTTATCGACCGACGCTTTGATTTTCTCAATGGATTTGGGGTGAGTGAGGTAAATAGGAATGAGTCCGTGTCCAGTAATGTCTAATTTACTCGGTGCTATCGTGGTGTTGGGAGGCGGAACACTGCCTATCCCTGTAAAGTTAAGCAAATTAATCACAAGGTCTGAGGCCGATAAAATATAATCACTGTCTGGGCTAAGGGTTGGAGAAGCGGGAGCGATGTGAACGACGCGAATGTTATCGGCACTGTAACCGTATTGAGATGTAACATGCTTGTACGATTCGTTTACCCACAAGTTCCCTTGTGAATGCGCGATGTAAATGAGCTTTTTTCCTTTCCACGTAAGAGAGTCATTTAAAAGATGATGCTGCATTCTAGTTTGGCTGGTTTCGGGGGCATCAACAAGTGAGGCTAGTTCTTTTAAAAATGTCGTGATGGTTGCATTGATGGTTTGGTTTGTGAAGTCGAGAACGAATCCAGCAAACCAGGTAAATGTGGCGCTGATTTTTTTGATGATAGCGCTGTTTTGCCTACCGCTTACGATGTCCCAAAAGGCCTCCCACCGGTCGAATTGTTTCTGCTCTAACTCGGAAGTTCTTTGGTCAAAGGTTTCAGCAAAATCAGCCAGTACGTTAAGGCCACTTCCTTCAATATAAGAATCGTTATAGAAAAGCTGGTATTCGACAGACTCACTTTTGTATTGGCTGATACCTAAAGTGGCTTTGATCTTCTTTTGTCCCCTTTTAGCTTGTTCTTTGGTTGTTGCTACCCCATTAAAAAAGGCGATAGTGTAACCTTCTATTTTGCATGAGTTAGCGATTGCATTGAATGGCAGTAAAACCACTAATATGAGTAATATTGTTTGCCTATTCACAATATTTTGCCTCAGCAGGAAGGAGTGTACTTACAGATCCATCTTGTAAATGATTATAAGCTAAGTACGCCATAGTACGAGCTTTGGTGTTGTAGGTGAGAGATGTGATTGTGTTGGAGGTGTTTATGCCGTCATCAATATCAATTCCTACAAACTCTTCACAGGCGAGGACTTCGTCGTACTTGTATGAAATTTCGAGGGCTTTTTTGATGTTAGCATGGGTCTTCTGTGAAAAATCGTGATAGAGGTTTTCTTGTGTGTAACGGGCATTTTGTTTTAAGGCTTTTCGGACTGGCTCGGTCACTTCTAGCGCATCAATAAACGCCTCAATGTCATCGCGGATACCATCATTGTTTGCATCCGTACCAGTAAGAGAGTCACTGCGGTCAAGCATGGGTTCAAAACGCTCATAAAGCAGCCTAAGTTGATCATCAATTGTCTCTTGTGCCTTTAATTCCGCAACTAGCTCAGGTGTTTTCTCTATGTTTGATATGACAATCGGTTGTTCCACTCCATTTTCAATTGCCTTATTAGATCCTTTACATCCTACAATTAACATCACCGATAAAGTGCAAACTAACAAATTTTTCATTTTTGTTTCCCTAGTATTTCAAATAGACACCAGAGAATACGGACAAATTAACTCACTGAATAATAAAGAGTTTGCATAGGGGCATAACAAACAAAAATAGGAAATTAGATGTTGTTACCCTCCGCCTTTTCTGTGTTTCAAAAGAGGGTTAAAATATCAATTAAGGGGGAGATTTGAACGGGGTGACTAGCTTATTCACAATATTTTGCCTCAGCAGGAAGGAGTGTACTTACAGATCCATCTTGTAAATGATTATAAGCTAAGTACGCCATAGTACGAGCTTTGGTGTTATAGGTTAGAGCTGTAATTGTGTTGGAGGTGTTTATCCTGTCATCCACATCAATACCAACAAATTCCTTACAAGCAATGACTTTGCCGTATTTATCTGAAATATATAGAGCTTTTTTGATATTAGCGTCGGTCTTTTGTGAAAAATCGTGATAGAGGTTTTCTTGTGTGTAATGGGCATTTTGCTTTAAGGCTTTTCGGACTGGCTCGGTCACTTCTAACGCATCAATAAACGCCTCAATGTCATCGCGGATACCATCATTGTTTTCATCAGTACCAGTGAGAGAGTCGCTGCGGTCAAGCATGGATTCAAAACGCTCATATAGAAGCCTAAGTTGATCATCAATGGTCGGCTGTGCCTTTAATTCTGCAATTAGTTCCGGTGTTTTCTCTATGTGAGAGATGACACTCGGTTGTTCCACTACAGTTACGTTTGGCTCATTCGATTCTTTGCACCCCGCAATTAACATCACGGCTAATGCGCAGACTAACCCATTTTTCATTTCTGTATCCCCTAGTATTTCAAATAGTTACCAGAGAATACGGACAAATTAACTCACTGAATAATAAAGAGTTTGCATAGGGGCATAACAAACAAAAATAGGAAATTAGATGTTGTTACCCTCAATCTTTTCTGTGTTTCAAAAGAGGGGAAAAATATCAATTAAGGGGGATATTTGAACGGGGGTTGGCAGTATATTATCACGAGCTTCTGGCCAAGTTATTTCGCTCGCTAAACAACACAGAAAAAAGGCCTCGCACACGCGAGGCCTTAGTTTTATCTACAGAGCAGCTTATTCGCAACCCATTATTCAATTAACCAATCAACCGCTCCAAACCCACTGAATCACTCTCAGTCCATTCGGGTAATGAAGGTTTGTTCGTCATCGACAAAAGCCACATAGTCGCCGTGATAGATAAACACTCGACCTCGCCCTTCAACGATACACGCAAGCTGTGGGTTCAAATCTTCGTCAAGATTTTCACTTTGATACGTGCCGGTATCGGTGATCACACCGCGGAGTTTAGGTAAAAATCCATAGCTGCGCTTGGCTTGATCAATCAGGCTCAATTCACTGGCGGTCGAGAAGTAAGATGGGATTGGGCCTGCATCTTCGATAAACATAGTTTTCAGTTCTTCAAAAGCTGTAATCACCAGCCAGTCGATGCCGTTAACGTGATGGATAAACATTGTCTATAAATACCTAGATTCTCGATAATTCTGATGCGGGGATTCTATCACTATCAGACGCGATTTGCGGCAGAACCGTATTTTCTTTTGTCCTCCAACCTCTAAGAGGATACATAGCTGATCTTCCTCGCGAGTTGGACGTATAGGCTCCTTAAAAGGAAGGAAAACTATGGCCAACGTCTATGTCAGCATCGGAAGCAACATTAACCGCGAACACCACGTCACAGAATCTCTCAAAGCATTGAATGACCGCTTTGCACCGCTGCACATTTCTAATTTCTACGATTGCGAGCCTGTCGGTTTCGAGGGGGACAACTTCCTAAACCTTGTCGTTGGGTTTGAATGTGATCTCCCTGTCGCAGAGCTGGTTAAGGTTCTGCATCAAATCGAAGCAGAGAATGATCGCAAGCGTCAGACCAAAGCCTATGCTTCACGCACGATGGACATCGACATCCTTCTTTATGGTAATCAAGTGGGCGTTATTGATAGCGTAGAGCTGCCTAGAGGCGAAATCACCGAGTACGCATTTGTACTCAGGCCGTTAGTCGATGTTGCCGCGCAAGAACGCCACCCCACTCTAGACATCTCATTTCAGCAGCTCTGGGAAAACTTCGATCAGTTAAGTCAGAAAACCGAACCCATCCCGTTCGAGCTCAGTTTCACTTAGCCCGTACATGACTGAAAAAAGAACTGCTGCAATAGGAACAACGGCTAAAGGAGCGACTGAACTCTTAATCACCAGAGCTTTACTGATCTTTTCTTAAAACAAGCACGTAACTGATTTCACTTTCTAAGGATTGGACACTGTTATGAATCACAACGCCATTATCACTATTACGAACCTCAGACTAAGAACCTTCATCGGCTTCAACGAAGAAGAAAAGTCTAAGCAGCAAGACATCGTCATTAATGCAGAAATCCACTACCCCGCTAACAACCTTTGCCTCTCAGATGATGTGGAGAACGCACTCAACTACAAAAATATCTGCAAGAAGATCATTCAACACGTCGAATCCGGAAGGTTTCTGCTTTTGGAAAAATTGACCAGCGACGTACTCGGCATCTGTATCGATCATCCATGGGTGAAATACGCTCAAGTGAGAATCGACAAGCCTCATGCACTACGTTTTGCTGACTCTGTTTCGCTCACCCTGAGCTATGAAGCAGACAACGACAATAATTCATAAGGAGTGCGTCATGCTAAACACAGAAGCCGAAAAAGTAAGAGAAGCTTTGCTCGCAAGAGGACTAGAAACTCCAATGACACCGAGCGAAATGAATCCCAACCAGAAGTACAACCGCATCAAAGGACTGCTGACGGAAGTGGTCAGTACGCTTGGGCTGGATTTAACCGATGACAGCCTTGCTGAAACACCTCATCGCATTGCAAAGATGTACGTCCATGAGATATTTTCAGGGCTCGATTACGATAACTTCCCGAAAATCAGTGTTATAGAAAACAAAATGTCGGTTGATGAAATGGTCAAGGTATCGGATATCGATTTAACGTCGACGTGCGAACACCACTTCATTACCATCGATGGTTTAGCGGAAGTGGCTTATATACCTGAAAACAAGATTCTTGGGCTGTCTAAAATAAACCGTATCGTTCGATTCTTTGCTCAGCGTCCTCAGGTACAAGAACGCCTTACACAACAAATCTTGGTTGCGATACAGACTCTAGTCGAAACAGAAAACGTGGCAGTGACGATTAAAGCGACGCACTATTGCGTTAAATCCAGAGGCGTCATGGATGCAAACTCTGAAACCTCAACAACCGCTCTCGGTGGTATTTTCAAAACTAACCCTCAAACCAGAGCTGAGTTTTTACGATGAGTGAAACGATATTAATAACCGGTGTGGGAAAGCGACTCGGCTTCGCACTGGCGCAGCAACTTTTAGCGGATGGATTCAAAGTGGTTGGCACTTATCGCAACGACTATCCTCAATTGCAACTGTTGCGCGACAGTGGAGCCGACTTGCAGCATGTAGACTTTTATCAGCAAAGTAGTCTAGAGAGTTTTCTTCACTATGTTGGTCAAGAATATAAGACACTCCGAGCCGTCATACATAACGCTTCAGACTGGAAACCTGAGAACAAGACAAACCCCAGTGACAATGCATCCCAAATCATGCACCAGATGATGACGATTCACGCTACCGTGCCTTATCTGTTCAACTTAACACTCAAAGACCAATTGATGTCTGGCGATAAAACCTCAGACATCATCCACATCAGTGACTACGTTGCAGAAAAAGGCAGTAAAAAACACATCGCTTACGCGGCCAGTAAAGCGGCGCTCAATAACCTGACTTTGTCGTTTTCTGCGATGCTGGCTCCCAAGGTGAAAGTAAATACCCTCTCTCCAGCCATGATTAAGTTTAATGAGCATGACGATGAGGCATACAAAACCAAAGCGCTGAAGAAAGCTCTGATTCCCACAGAAGCGGGCTTTGAGGAAATAATCGATGGCATCAAGTTTGTGTTGGCCAGTCACTACATGACAGGAAGAACCTTACACCTAGATGGCGGCAGACATTTGAAGTAATGCGCTTACATTGTCTGCTACCTAAAACGGCTGCTATATAGCGAATGCGGTTAACTAGGAACCGCTATAAGCTAGAAATTCTTATAACCTAGAAGCTGCTATAAGAATGAGGAAGACGAGTTTCTTCGTCCCAGCCTAACAATTCAATATTGATTAGTGATTTACGCTTCTCATTACACAGTGAAGCGATGTTGATGATAGGGAGCTGGCTACGAAACTGCGCGGTAAGTATGACCTTTTTATTTTCACTCAGGCTGCTTCGGCATTGCGCCAAAACCGCTTCAGTATCTAGCTGGTGTGCGCTCTCGATAATCTGGATATCGGCGTTCTCTTGATAACACTCTATCAACCAAGATACGGCAGTTGCTTCTGAGCTAGTGAGCACGATGACATCTTTTGTTGCCATAAGCTCTTGAAGTTCAAGCTCTTTTAGTTCAGTTTCCATAAATACTCTCATTCAGCAGCAAATACATTAAAGTCGATTGCCCAATTTAGCCTGTGCCAAATGGTAGCCTCTATCTATCATCTCTTGTGAACGATCAAACTCTAAGGTGCCACAGGCATTACGTGGGATCTCAAGCGTAATATCGGCGGGATAAGCGGCCAGTTTTTGACGAGCAATGGTCGATTGCATCGCATCAAACGCTTGGTTGGCAATGTCGTAGGCTGCAAAATTGAAGCTCATTTTGCTTTTTACACTGCTACCGAGATTATCGATAAAATGAACAACCTTCTCATGCAGGTTACTCTCTTTTGTTGGTAGGGAAACCGGTATCACTTCCTGTTGAACAATTTCAGGTTCGCCGCCTAAGTTCACAGCAAGAGTAAAGTCTGTCTTATCACCAAAGGTAGGCGCAATCGGTACGGGATTGAGTACCCCGCCATCAATCAGAGCTTCGCCATTAATCACATGAGGAGTGAAGAACAATGGCAAAGAGATAGAAGCGCGAATGGCATCAAACAGAGAGCCTGATTGCAGCCAAACCTCTTTTTCATCGGCGACGTTGGCAGCAACTGCGGTATAAGGGATAGGCAGATCTTCAATTGAAATCTCGCCGATCAGCCCACGCAGCGTTTCGATGATCTTGTCCCCTTTGAAGATACCACTCGATTGCCATGAAAAATCCAACATCATCGCCATATCCGATTGGTCGATACTGGTGACCCACTCTTCAAATTCATCCAACTTACCCGCCGCATAGACACCACCGATAAGTGCGCCAATTGAACAACCAGAGATGGATTTTATCTGATAGCCATGCTCAATTAACCAACGGATGATTCCAACGTGAACCAAGCCTCTTGCGCCACCACTGCCAAGTACCAACGAGATCGTTTTTTCCATCGTACTCATCCTTTAATTCATTAGCTCTTCAAAGCTTTGGGCAAAAATTATATCACTTCGTGTCAGTGTAAGCTGTGTAATGCTTTGAAAACTGCACCACCTGCGTGCCTAAATGTGTCGCGGATTGAGATCGGGCAGCTTAAGTTGATTGCTGAAACTCATAGACTTTAGACTACCGCACTAAACTAAAAGTGAGTCATTCCAGCAAGCCTAAGCGCGACTAGGAATCTGGTTTCCGTTAGCGCTTGATACAAAAAAGTCGCCCACTTGAAAGGGAGCGACCTCTTATTATTCATTGTGTTTTTGAGCTCATTCTGTAAGTGAGAACAAAGAATTACAACACGCGTAAGCACTCTTCTGGCGACAAGCTCAAGAGCGTATTGGCGAAGTTAATCTTCTCATCACGCCATCTCAATGCTGCCTCTCGACCTTCTTGTGCGTGTCTGTCGGCCTCAAAATAGCTTTTTCTTGGAAGCCCGTCTGCTGGCGTCATCACCATAGACTGTTCATTCAAGCGAAGCGTAAACAAGAACTGACCACGTTGTCCGGTTTGCGCTGCAGGGTGATGCAATGTGGTATCACAGCAATAGCGCCTATCACGCAGTGCGCGGCATGTGTACTCAAAAGCATCTTGAGCACCACGTCCAGGGAACGCGGTATAAACACTGATGCCACCACGTTGCAAAGACTGCTCACCCGCCGCGAGTTGCACCGCATGTTGGATCATCCTAAAGCCCAGAACCACGCCACCAATGCTGTTCAATCCACTGTATTGAATTGCGCCTTCTAAGCTCAGATGAAGTTTGTCTTCCCCTTCATAGAGAAAGAGATCAGGCGATGTCCAATCGCTCTTTGGAATAAGCAGTTGAGTAATATCCGAGTGTTCCATGTTGGTCTCCGCAACAATGAGTGTGTTTGAGCCCACAAGGTAACGTAATGAGAATTATTATCAATAGTTTTTAACCAAAAACGTTACCCCAGAAAGCACTCGTCGATGGACGTTATCTGATGCTTTAACGCCAAGCATTTCTTGTTAGATATTCATTTATTACCAATAAAGCTCATCGCCTACAAATAAACAGACACATACTATCTACAGGGTCTAATACTAGTCGTCCGACTCTACGACTAATGTCTAACCGACTGAGTCTATTTGTTTTTTTTGGTTTGGTATAAGGTACTAACAACTAAATGTTAATGAATTTTTAATGATAAGTTGACGCATTGTTTTTCACTTCATGCCGTGAGTCAACAACGTTTGTTGGAATAACACACCTCAGAGTGTGAACGAAAGGAATCAAAATGAGCACTACTTTAGAGTCCGCACATATACAAACAGAGAAGCCTCAAGCCAATGAGGATGAACTCACCTATGAACAACAACATAAACCAAGATCGGAATTTGATTCCCGAGAACAGTATCTAGAACACGAATTGCAAATCATGTCGCCTAAGCGCTGGCGTCCAAATTTGCCGTTTAAAGATTATCGATTTGAGATAGAAGACACCATCCCAGCGATGGCGGCGACCATTGGTAAAGTGGTTATGGTGGGCGCTATTGCAGCCACCTTTGCTGGGGCTCTCGGATTAAATGAAGACTTCATTCTAGAAAACGTTCGTTATGAACTCCTCATCGCCTCTGTTTTCATTATTATTTTCTCTGGCTTCCTGTTGCCGACCGCGAACCTCGCAGGTACACACGGCCCACTCATTCCTTTAATTCCGATTGTGGTTGCAGCAGGCGGACACCCTATGGCGTTTGGATTGCTGATTGGCGCTTTTGGCCTAATCTTAGCCATCAGTAAAGGTGGCAGTATGTTGGCCAACCTCACCAGTAAAGGCGTATGTGGCGGATTATTGCTCTACCTTGGCTTTGTTGGAACCGCTTCTCAAGTGAAAAAGCTGTTCGCTTGGGCTGAAGGAATTGGCATGAGCCACATCGCGTTTGTCGTCATCTTTTGCACCATTATCTTGTACGCGTTATTGGAACACTTCCGCAAACGTTGGTTAGCCGTACCTCTTAGTTGTTTACTGGGTGGTACGATTGCATTTGCCATGGGTGCCCCATTCGCTTTCCACACTGAGCCAGGCTTACCTAACATGAACCCTATGTATTGGTGGGGAGAAGATACAGGCTGGATGCTTGGCCTACCGACGATTGAACACTTCATGGTGGTATTGCCGTTTGCAATTCTAGCCGTGGCGATGTGGTCGCCAGATTTCTTAGGCCATCAAGTATTTCAAAAGATCAGCTACCCAGAGCGTACCGAAAAAGTACACATGAACATTGACGACACCATGACCACGGCTTCAATTCGCCAAACGTTCGGTTCTCTGCTCGGTGGTACTAACTTTACGTCTTCATGGGGTACTTATATTGTACCGGCGGCGATTGCTAAACGCCCTATTCCTGCCGGCGCATTGCTCACAGCTCTGTTCTGTATCATCGCCGCAGTTTGGGGTTACCCAATGGATTTAGCTATCTGGCAACCTGTATTGTGTGTAGCACTGATTGTTGGGGTATTTGTGCCATTGCTAGAAGCTGGAATGGAAATGACGCGTGAAGGGAAAACCACACAATCAGCAGCGATTGTTGTATTTTCTTCAGCGCTCGTTAACCCTGCATTTGGTTGGGCTCTCACCATGCTGTTGGATAACTTAGGCTTAGTCGGTTGTAAAGAACGTAGTAGTGAGCTTAGTAAAATGAGCCGTTGGGTGTTGCCTGGCATTATGTTTATTGTGCTAAGTGGTGTAATGGCGTTGGTTGGCCTTCTACCGGGGATTCCAGCGATTATCCCAAGCTTTCGTTAAGCTCGATTAATATTGAGTTTTAGCTGGAACACAAAAAGGCCTCGCACACGCGAGGTCTTAGTTTTATCTATCGAACGGTTACAGCTAATCTTTATCAGCGGCAACACCCTACTGCACTGACTTCAACGCTTTCATCAACGTTGCGTTGAACGGAGCTAACATCAAAGCCTCTCAAATAAACTTAAACGATCTCTTTAGATTAACGTTCGAGGGGGAGAGCATTCTTTGCCATTGAACATATGGCTATAGTTGTAACGATCGATGTTCAGTCACTCCCCCCCTCTCCCATTAGCTTTTACCTATACTAGCTAGAAATTAGAGATGTAAATGACCAATCTAACACTTACAAAAAATGTAAGTTGTCATCAAACCTTAAACATTAGAGCAAAAACTCAGCTTAGATAGTTCAAGTTTAAATGTTAACGTAATGTTACACATAAAAACCAACAGTACGAGATATGCAGCACGTAAAACTCTTAAACCGCAACACCTTCGCTGGGCTCGCAGCAACATTAGTTGGGAACGGTATTGGTCGCTTTGCCTACATAGCATTAATGCCTGTGCTCATTCAAAGTGGGTGGTTCTCAAGCGAAGATGCCTCCATACTCGGCGCTGCAACACTGATTGGCTATATATTCGGAGCTCCTGCATCGAGCTTTTTACAGAGATATTATTCAACAGGCACACTCATACGCGCCTCTTTGTTGTTAAGTAGCTTTAGCTATCTCGGTTGTGCCTTAAAATCTGCCCCCTTTGAATGGTTTTTAACACTTAGAACCATAGCGGGTGTATCAGGAGCCGTACTTATGGTACTCGCTCCACCCGTAATCACCAGCCTTCACCCGCAAGAAATGAAAGCAAGAATCAGTGGCGTCGTGTTTTCAGGCATTGGCATTGGCGCGATGATTTCAGGAACCATCATACCTTTGCTTATCTACCAAAGTGTTGAAAGTGCATGGTTAGGTATGGGAGCGATCGCTTTTCTCGCAACTGTCCTGACGTGGAACACATGGGCTCTTGAAGCTAAACCAAACCATTGCGATAAAAGCCCATCGACGTTTGATGCCTTATCTAAGAATAAGCGCATTAGTATTAGCTGCGTACTTTTAGCCTACACCTTTAGCGCCATTGGTTATTTACCTCATACTCTTTTTTGGGTCGACTATATTGTTCGAGAGCTAAAAATGAGTTTTGCGAGTGGCGGTTTTTATTGGGCTGTGTTTGGTATAGGAGCAGCGATTGGGCCAATAGTAACTGGTATATTAGGTGATAAGTTTGGACTTAAAAAAGCACTATTAGCGGCGTTTATTTGTAAAGCTGCCGGGGTTGCTCTTCCACTATTAAGCACCAGTGAAACAGCACTTTTTGCTTCATCTTTGTTGGTAGGTATGTTTACTCCTGGCACCGTAACACTGGTATCAACCTACACCTTAGAAATCGTCGGGACTCAGCTCCATACGAAATCTTGGGGAGCAATGACAATGGCTTTTGCTATATCGCAAGGAATAGTCGGCTTCGTTATGGCTCACTACGCCCCTCAACTCACCAGTTATAACCTCTTATTTATGATCAGTGCGAGTGCACTGATTTTGTCGATACTCTGCATTGCATTTACATCAACCAAACAGCAGACATTAAACACTGCTCAAATAAGTTCTTAGCAAAGGAATCGCTCATGAAACTGTATTTAAACGACACCTCTCCATTCTCCAGAGCAGTGCTGGCAACGGCCTATATGTGTGATGCTCCAATGGTTCTTGAATGGGTCGACCCGTGGCAAACACCCAGCACATTGGTCGCCATTAATCCATTTAGTACCATTCCAGTTCTAGAAACCAGTGATGGGGTTGCACTGACCGAGAGTTTAGCGATCTGTGAGTTCCTCATGCAAGCATACCCAACAGAAAAACTAACAGTGACCAAGGCTAGCGACACTCAACGTATATCGTTATTGGGAGTGAGTAAAACGTTGATGGAAGTGGCCTTTCGGTGCGCTGCACTGAGCCGCTTCGAAGCTGAGCAAAACGTGCTAACGATTAGGGGAAAGGAAGGTATTAAAAGAAGCGTTAAAGCACTTATCGAGCAGTTGAATAACAATGATGATTTGCTTGAACCTGACTTCTCAACATTGTACCTGCACGTCGCATTAGATTACGTCTTATTCAGGCATGCTAATTTGCTTTCAGCAGAAGAGCGCGACATCCTCACTACTGCCTTACATAATTCGCCTTTTAAAGACACATTGGCAAAACTTAGCCTAGAGTCGCTTTCAAAAAAGCTTAACTATTGCGAATACAAAAATTCTTAATCACTTTGAACAGTGTTGTGTTGAACGAGTCTAACAAGGCCTCGCACATGCGAGGCCTTGTTTTATCTAAGTTTCAACGAACGATCACCGAAGCAATTGGCGATGATAAAACCAAATCAATTAGAGAGCCATTCGTCCAGTACTGTAATGAATTTAGGATTGATTAGATAACCGATGGAAGCATGCGGATTGCTTTTTCTGTTGCGAATATTAAGGTTATAGACTGGGTGGATATCTTTCATTCCGCCGGGTATCAGATCCAGTTTGAGCATATCCTTAAAGTCATTTCTAATTTTGCTGTCATGAGAGATAAAATCATCTTCTGCCGATATGTTTATCCATTGCTGAATGTTTAAAGGGTACTTCTTCTCATCTTTCAAGCGGCTCCCCTTTAGCCTATCTTTTACGTTTTCATCGCCTAACGGTGACCCGAGCGTCAGCAATAAGTTGACCTTCTTGCCTGCTCCATAGTCGTGTCTATACTCTCCGTAATGAGACAGCTTCCACAACACGTCATAACTGATCATCGACCCAAGGCTATGCGATACAATCATCACGTCATCCTGATTATCGAGCGCTTCCTTCAGTTCAACCATGAGCCTATGCCTGACATCGCTACCAAAATAGGTATCTTCATTCCAATAGTGCGCCATGTCCGGCGCGACCTTGGTTATGAGTGTCTCAGCCACACCTAGCTTTCCAAATAGCGATGAAAAAGTATCTGCTAACGCCTCTTTTAGAAAACCAATTTTAGATACCTTGTTATACGTTGTTCTATTGAACTGGCTTGTCTTGTACTTTTTGAGTTCAGACAACGCTTGCTGTCGACTTGCTGGGTCTTCCGTTGGTTTCTCTAACAATGTGTTTGATAGTTCACCGTAATAGACAAACCGTTTATCGACATCCTTAAAGGCTTGTAACGAACTTGAGTCTCCACAATCTCGCTGCAAGCCATGTTCTATAGCCTCGTACCAGAGAGCTTGAAGGGGAGCTTTATCGGGCTTTTGAGCGCGACCATGAATGAATATGATTTTCTTAGCCATAGCAGGACGTCCTAAACGCATAGTTAAAGTGATTATTACTAGAAAGCACCTACTAGATTCGGTCAGCCCTACTAATCACAGTGGTGCTAGTTACGTATCTAGAGGTGGTTGGTAGAGCATTTATATAACTATGAGGCCGTCGTTTAAGGACCATAAAGGAGTGAACGATGCGATCATTACTCGCAAATTGGGACTGAAATTAGCTAGCAATACCTCCAACCAACAAAAAGGCCTCGCAAACGCGAGGCCTTAGTTTTATCTATCAACGATTACATCCATCATTTAACAACTACAGCGCCCTACTTCACTGACTTAACCGCTTTCATCAACGTTGTGTTGAACGGCTGTCTAAGCTCCAACCGTGAATGAAGATCAGTGCCTTCTCCCCGCTCTCACTTTTGCCATACGCAATTTGCTCACCATCGTGAGATATCGCAATACCGTACTTAACCTTTGAATCATGAGCCATGGCACTAATACTACTAAGCGTCATGAATACCAAGAGTGTGATGTTCAGAACTAAACGTTTCATAGTGTCTCTCTACTTACTTTGGAGGGAGAACAGGAAATGGCCCTTTCAATCAATAAAACACTGATTTTTTTGACTAACTAGAGATAGTGACCAAGCGCAATGTAACTTAACTCATATGTGCTACCATCCATTCATTTCTTGAATGTGAGTAAGTGTTATGTTTATCAGTGAGCTTTGTATAGAGAACTTTAGATGTTTTGGGCAAGGGCAAGATAAGTTGGTTATGCCGTTACAGCTAGGGCTTAATACTTTAGTTGGTGAAAATGATGCGGGGAAAACCGCAATTATTGATGCCATTCGTATGCTTTTAGGTACTAGGGATCAGGAGAGCCTGAGACCTAGTATCGATGACTTCCATTACGCTGAATCAAAAGACCAAGCTAAAAGTCTTTCAATTGCGGTTACTGTATAGAGACTAATGATATGAACAATAAGTAGGGACTAGGGATCAGGCTGACCTTCAAGGGATCAAGTGGGATAAAATTAGGCTTGAAGCTAGATACAGTGCGGGGTTTGAGATTTTAGGTCTTGAGCCCCGCTTGCGTTTTTGGCTGTTGAGCAATTTTAGCTGATTTGAGCAATCCTTTCTAATTTATGTGATTTAGACTATCAAAGTGAGCACTGGCTGTTTTTGTTTGTTCGCTGTTTAAATCGAGTTTAAACATTTAAAACGTGAGGCGTTAAAGTCTAACCTTTCTAATCCTCGTCATCAGGACACGCACCGCTTCACCAATGACCTCAATATCATTTAGGTCATCTCCTGAGAAAAACATTTCGTCGTACTCTTTGTTATCGCTTTTTATTTTAAGTGTCTGTTTTACATGGTTGTATTGAATTCTCTTTATGAATAAATCATCTTTCAGACGAATGACATAAACCCCTTCATGTAAAAAGCTATCTAAATTTATCCGTTGTATTAGCACCAGGTCATCTTCATAGAGCGTGGGCTCCATGGAGTCGCCCTTTACAGGAAGAATGAATAGCTCTCTACGGTTCGTTACGCCATAGAGCGATAGAAGCTCTTTCTGGATTGCTACGTATTCATTAGCTTGGTCTTGTTCGTATGGGATGCAGCCATGCCCCGCAGACACAGTGACGTCGTAGACAGGAATCTTAATAGTATCACCAAGATAGGCAACGGAAGGCTCTCGTACCTCGTTGTTTTCCAAGGAGTCTATTACTGATTGAGGAAGGCTGCTTCTGTGGTATTCAAACGCTACGCCCTTTATTTTTGTTCGTTGACGTTTCTTCCACCCTTCTTTTGATGCCTTCCTAGTGACATTGCTTGCGGTGTTTGGCATTCCCTCAAGTTGTGAAATCTCTTCAGACGTAAACCATTCCTTCATGATTTTAAAAGCTCCTATTTGGAATCATTTTGATTTCAAAAAATATAAACAGATACCACCCTTTATAATCAATCACTTAGGTGGGGCTTGGCGATATTTATTGAAATCAACTTGAATTCACTATTGATTTCAAAAAGAATTCAAACCATTCTCTTCCTAACTCGTGAGCTACTTCATGGAGTAGCTCAAATTAATAGGAAGAGGATCGCATGATATGAGCCTTAATAAAAGAGATATGGCGCGAGAAGACATCGTTGCTGAATTAAAGAAACGAAAAATTTCATTACGTTCTTTAGGAAGACAGAACGGACTTTCTCCTCATACATTAAAAAATGCTTTAGATAAATCCTACCGAAATGGCGAAATCATTATCGCAAAGGCGTTGGGAATGAAGCCTGAAGATGTGTGGCCTTCACGATATCAATCTTTTCATAACGCAGCTTAAGTGGGTGGGTTATGACTAATTGGTTTACGACAAAAGAATTGGTTGGACTTCCAGGGTTGCCAGAGCACTCTCAAAATATATCGAGAATGGCAAAGAAAAATGGATGGGAGTTTAGACAAAAAGAAGGCGTTAAGGGTGTTGCTTACGAGTTCTCAATGAATTCACTACCAATACAAACTCAAACAGCTCTGATGAAAAAACAAGGCAAAGTTCAAGTTGGGGATCAGGTTCTTGAGTTGCCGAAAAAGAAAAGCGAGCAGTCGTATTGCCGTGAAGCGCTTTGGGCTCGTTGGAGTAAGAACAACAACGCTGCCAAAGAGAAAGCACAGCAAGCATTGCGCACCGTTCAAGCTGTCTTTGCACTTAAGAATAACGGCATCAAGTTGATGGACGCTTATCAATCGGTATCTGAAGAATATGGCGTGGCACTTTCTACTTTGCGCCGCAGCTGCGCGAAGGTGAAGGGAATAGACGAATGTGATTGGGCTCCAGCTCTGCTGCCTAAAAACTTTGAATCATCCCAAACTCAAAAGCCGAATCAGTTTGCTTACATCACACCTGAAGCGTGGGAGTTTTTCAAAGCTGACTACTTGAGCCTAGAGCAACCTGCTATGTCGGTTTGTTATGAGCGCCTTATTGATACGGCTCCATCTAAAGGTTGGAAAGTACCAAGCCTAAAAAGTCTAGGACGCCGCCTTGAACATGAAGTGCCTGTGCAACAACGCATCATGCTTCGTGAAGGTGAACACGCACTGCATCAAATGTTCCCACCGCAAGAACGTACCGTTGAAGGGCTTCACGCTCTGGAATGGATTAACGGCGATGGCTATCAACACAACGTGTTTGTGAAGTGGTTTAACGGTGAAATTCTTCGTCCTAAAACGTGGTTTTGGCAAGATATCTACAGCCGCAAAATTGTTGGCTGGCGTTGTGACATTAGTGAAAACACAGACAGCATTCGCCTTTCCTTAATGGACGTTTGTGAAAAGTTCGGTGTGCCTAAAGAGCTGACTTTGGATAACACCAGAGCTGCTGCAAATAAATGGATGACGGGCGGCGTTCCTAACCGTTACCGATTCAAAGTAAAAGCAGACGATCCCCTTGGCATCATCCCAATGATGAATATCAAGTTGCACTGGTCGAGCGTGATATTAGGCAAAGGTCACGGCCAAGCCAAACCGATAGAACGTGCGTTTGGTGTGGGTGGCCTTGAAGAGTACATCGATAAACATCCACTTTGCCGTGGCGCTTATACAGGCCCGAACCCAATGGCAAAACCAGACAACTACGGAAGCAAGGCGATCGACGCGGAAGACTTTCTACAAGCCATCGCTAAAGGCGTGGAAATGTACAACGCGAGAGAGAACCGACACACCGAAGTGTGCAAAGGGTTTATGAGCTTTAACCAAGCGTTCAATGCCAGCTATGAAACGGCAGCAATACGCAAGGCAACCACCGACCAATTGCAAATGATGATGCTACAAGCTGAGGCAGTAAGAGTGTCTAAACACGGCACCATTTCACTGGACGCTGGCGGAAGTTTGAAAGGCCGCAAGAACCGCTATTACAGCGAATCGATGATGAACCATGTTGGCCAAAAACTCGTGGCACGTTTCGACCCATTAAAGCTGCATGAATCTATCGAAGTTTACACCTTGAATGGCGTTCGAATTTGTACCGCTGAATGTCTCGATAAGACTGGATTTGGTGATACGCAAGCGGCAAGAGAGCACAAACGCAAGCGCACACAATTTACCAAAGCGAACAAGATTGCTGCGCAAGCTCAAACAGAAATGGATGCACTGGAAGTGGCCGCAATGATGAAGCCGCTTGAAGAAGAAGTGCTACCTGAAACCAAAGTGGTTGAACCATTCAGACCCGTTTCGATTGGCAACACGGCGGCTAAGGCCATAGCGCTAGAAGATGAAGAAGAAGACTACGAACAGAACTTCAGCCAAAGCGTTTCAAACCTGTTTGAACAGAAATTCAAAAACAAGCTTTAAACCCTATTTAAACCTTCCATAAATGGAGATTGATATGAATACAAACGTAGTTGAACTAGGCAATGCAGAAGCGAAGCAAACCGACATATTAATGCGCATTCGTGCATTAACAGAATCGAAGGCTGTTTCAGCGTCTCAGATTGCAAAAGAGATCAGCGTATCACCTGCCACGCTAAGCCAAATCTTGAACGGTTCATACAAAGCTGACCCAGCCAAGATGATTGAAAAACTGAACCAGTGGTTACGCATGAGAGAACAGCGTAATGCCACGCCAAGTAAAGACCCTGGCTTTGTGATGACCCAAACCGCAAAACAGATTATCGATGACCTGCGTTATGCGCATGGCTCGTCAGATATTGCTTGTATCTATGGAGCCTCTGGTGTCGGCAAAACGAAGACGCTTCGTAATTACATGCAGTCAAATAATAACGTATGGATGATCACGATTAGCCCGAGCATTTCAAGCTTAGTTGGTTGCCTTTACGAATTGGCGATGGAGCTAGGGCTAACTAACGCTCCTCGAAGAAAAGATGCCTTAGCAAGGGCGATTAGAAACAGGCTCATTGGGACGAATGGATTGGTCATTATCGATGAAGCTGATCACTTGAAATATGAAGCTTTAGAGGAGTTCAGAGCGATTCAAGAGTATTGCGAGGTTGGCATGGTGATGGCGGGCAATAACAAAGTTTACACCCAGTTTACGGGGGGGCGTCGTAATGAAGATTTTGCCCGTTTGTTTTCACGTATAGGCAAGAAACGTGGCATCCACAAAACCAAGCAAGCAGACGTTCGTGCCATTGCTGATGCTTGGAACGTAAACGGCGAGTCTGAACGCGGGTTAATGCTGCAAATCAGTGAGCGTCCAGGTGGCCTTAGATTGCTAAGCAAAACACTCAAACTGGCGACGATGTTTTCCAAAGACCAGACCATTAGTGAGCAAGTGCTGCGCAAAGCGTTTGCTGAATTAGAAACCAACGATTGAGGTGAGATATGAGCGTTCGCGAAATTGAATACAAAGGTGTTGCTGGAATACCAAGTATAGCAAGGGCATTTGGTATGAGCGTGCACACATTAAGGTATCGACTCAACCAAGGTTTGGGAATCAAAGAGGCTGTTGAAAAGCCATTGCTTGGAACTATTGCTAAGCCTTCTTTAGAAAAAAAGGCTAAGAAGATTGATGGCATCAAATCACCTGTAGGTCTTAGCAACTTATGGAAACTAGCACTTGGAATGGGGAAATACCAATGATGCATCTAAATGAAAAACGTCGCGCTGTGGCTAACGCCATGTCTCGACTAGAAACGGCAGGAAGCTTGATTGTGAATGTAAGCACTGGCATTGCCATCCCTGTAATTACCATCGAGTTTCCACCTGTATGGCTTGTTAGTAAATCAAACGAAGTGCGTGAACAGGCGGGTAAGACACTTAAAGTTTCACACATCGCAAAGCTTAGCGGTTGCCTAGTTCGTTGGGTAGAAAGTGAGACCGACAATATTAACGCGAAGTACATGACTCAGTACTTAAACCCATACGCACCTGAGCTTATTGCTGTGCAGCCTAAGAATTTTTAATAAGTGAGAACTAAATGAAAACCATTAGCAAAGAAAAATACCTAGAGCTTTTAGATACGCAACGTCTGCATTTAGAAAAGAAAGTAGACATCGCGAAAGACGATTTATTCACTCTTGAAACTGCCATTGAAGTTCTAGATGCAACAGACTTCGACGAAGTTGAAGTTACCGAAAAAGACGGCGCTTTTACATTCAATATCGTGGAGAAAAACAATGACTAATCAAACCCAACCACAAGACGGTTTCCGCTTCAATGGCCAAGGCCACCAAGTACCCGTAAGCCAAATCAAAGACGTTGATTTACTGCGTGATGATGTTGTTGCCGACATCGTAAAAAAAGCGATAGCGACACAAGAAATCCTTGCGCTGTTTAAGAAAGAAGCCATGCAGAATGTCGCGGATTTTGTAGACCTAAGCTCTGCTGAATTTGATGTGAAATACGGAGGCACCAAAGGCAACGTTACGCTGCTTTCGTTTGATGGCAAATACAAGGTGCAACGCTCAATTGGAGAGCACCGCGTGTTCGATGAACGCATCCAAGCGGCTAAGGCAAAAATTGACGAATGCATTAACCGTTGGAATGAAAATTCAAGCGATGAAATTAAAGCCCTGGTTGATTTATCTTTCCGCGTAAACAAGCAAGGTCACATCGATGTTAACCAAGTACTTAGCCTTCGCCAGTTAAACATTACCGACCCTGATTGGTTAGAAGCGATGGACGCCATTGCCGACTCAATCAAGGTTATCGGTAAAACACCTTACCTACGTATTTATGAACGCCAAGGTGACGGTCAGTACAAACAAATCGCCCTTGATATCGCCAAGCTATAGCGAGGTGTAAATGTTACTGATAAGCACCCGATATGGAGAGATAAACGTCAGTCGCCATGCTATCGAAAGATGGCGACAACGTACGGGTCGCAGCCTTCCACAACTTGTAGAGGCGGTGGCGAAAGCTAACCGCCCAAGCAAGAACAGACTGCGAAGAATAATGAAATGCGAATCAGGTTGGCAGCCAAAGCGAATTTTAGAAAGTGACTGCGCCTACTTCCTAATTCGAAACAACAACATTGTCACGGTGTACGACAAGCGAAAAGAGGGTTACTCCCATGCCTGAATCTAGCTACTACATGAAGCTTGCTGAAAAGGCTTCTGAATCTGAACAACTTAGTGAGTTTGGCGTTGCTGCTGAACAGTGGTTTCAAGCGTCTGAGGTGGCGTTATCAAAAGATAATCGCTACTGGGCCATCTATAGAAACCAGTACTGCCAACAACAATTGGCTTCACTGCTGAAAGAGGAATGTGAACATGACAATGCCTAACCCACTGCAACGTTCTTTCACTACTGCCCACACTCGCAGAGTGGTTGATCTAGAAATTGAAATGGCTGAAGCCTTAATTGAAAAAGACGGCACTGCATTTCCAGATAGCACGTTTGAAGAAGGCTATATCGCAGCACTGAAGTTCATTTTAAATCAGTCCAGTTCGAACGTTCGTGAAGAGTACGAAGACATGATGGATGAACTCAATGGAAAAGACGAAAGCGAAGCGGCCTAACCAGTTAATCAAATACATCATGAAGTTTCGCCGCTGCTCTCAAATCGAAGCAGAGCAATGGGCAGATAACCACTGCGGTGATTGGCGCAATACGCCACTGCCCAAAGCGAAGCGAGTGAAATCCATATCAAGCAATGAAAAGGAATATGAAGAATGAGCAAACCAATTACAAAAGAAATGTGGGCTGAGATTGAAGCGGAAATGGCAGGTGGTTGGGTTGCTATCGCTTTTAATTACAAAGGTCATGAAGTGTCAGTACAACGCGTTCGTGAGTCTGAATCGAAAACGTGTTTACAGGTTTATATTGATGGGTTCATCAAAGGCGAATGGACAAGTTTTAGTGAAGGTAAGAACGGTATTAGTGATAAGGCCCCTGAGATATTAGCTGACGTTTGGTGCTTAAAAACCAAAGCTAAATACTCCGCAAAGCACAAAAAGGATTTAGAGAAAATTTTTGGCAAGCGTCGAGTTAAAAAATTGTATCCAGACCTACATGAGATATTTGCCTTTCATGTCCCTCACTTCTCAAAAGCTTCTGTGCTGTGTCGTCAGTTCAAAAAGCTAGAAGGGTTAGAACTGACTAAAGCAACGTGCCTTGCGGCATAAGCGAAACAAGCAAGGTTCGCCTTGCTTGTCTGCCTAGCGTGGTTGCTAGGTACTGATGAGCAGCCAGTACAACACAAAGCTATAGGAGGTTTTTATTATGTTTGGTGAATACACACCACTAATGAAATCAGGTTTATTACAACGCCGCTTAGCGAATGGTAAAGCCATACTCGATGCTGAACTAGGCTTGCAGAAATGGTGCCCTCACTGCCAAGAGTATTGGCCGCAAGACACCTTGTTTTGGTCGCCATGCAGAAGAAACCCAGACGGGTTGCAGAGTTGGTGCAAAGCTTGTCAGTTGGAATGCAAGAACGCCAAACGTAAAGCGGCTTAGGAGGTTAAAATGCAATCTGACGATCTAAAGAAGGTTAAAGGGTTTGTCGATAACCTAAACATCGTGGTTGATAAGTACCCAAGTGGCGAGACTCATTTTTGGAAAGGCAAGTATGGTGACACCTTAGCGATTGTTGATGTATTTGAAACTCATCGCAATGTCGTATTTACAGCATCAGGTAAGCGTTGTTTAGCTGATGCTAGTAAGCAATCAGCAGATTAGGAGGATTTATGGCGACACTCACTAAACAAGAAAAGGCTTGGTTTAACAAGCTTCAAAAGGTACTCAATGAATGCCCTTTTGATACAAGTGACTTTGATAGTTTTACCATCGGTGATAACGACATTACCGTTTTTAAAAATAAATGTGAAGTCGATGCTCACCATTCAAAATATGAAACGGATTTAGGGACTTCAGTAAGTGAATTAGATGCCGAAGTGTTTGAATTACAATTTCCGTTTGGCGTTGCTTCGGCAGCAGGTTAAGGGATTAGGGGAAATCAAAATGTCTAACTTACTCAAACTTGTCCAAATCGCTAAGCGTGATCTTGCCATGGAAGATGATTCTTATCGTGACGTTCTTGAGCAATGCACAGGTAAGCGAAGTGCAAAAGGCTTGAACGACATTCAACTAACCAAAGTGTTAGACAGAATGAAATCGCTAGGCTTTAAACCAAAACGCAAGCCACAAGCAAGAGCACCAGAAGTAACAAAGATTCGTGCGATTTGGCATACCATGCACAAACAAGGCTTTATCCGTAATGCGAACGACGTTGCCATTGATGCTTATGTGAAACGCATGACTACTGCATCAAATGGACGTGGCATTGAAAAGGCGGTTTGGCTTAAGTCAGCTCAGGCCGCTGAAGTGTTAGAAGCTTTAAAGAAATGGCACTATCGATTGATGGCCGAAGTGATCACTAAAAGTGGTGGTCGCATTCCATCGAACAACGATTGCACAGGCCCAGCTGGTTACGAGCTATTAGCTGAACATTATGCAAGTAACTACTACAAAACTGGTTAACGTGCCCGACCAGTAAACACTGCCATATACTACAAACACCTCGCCAAGCGGGGTGTTTTTGTATTTATACTATGTGAAGGTATGCCATGTGGATGGGAGGCAGTGATGAGTGAAGAAAACCAAGACTTGTTTGGTTACAAGAATGTAAGCCTAGAAGAAGTTGAAAAACTAGCAGACGATGAAGAGCACCAACGATGGCCAGAAGCCATGCGCCAAATCTACTGCATATTTAAAGATGAACTCGTTAAGAACGAAACCGATCCAAAGCTTGCGGTGGTTTTACTGCATCGTATTTGCAAAGAGTTTGGTGGTGTTCAGCTTTACCTTCCACGCGGCAGACAGCTCGAATCTGAAATCATGAACCTGTCTATCTGGCGTGAGTTCAATGGTGCGAATGTTGAAGAGCTGTCACGTAAATACGATAAAAGTATGCAGCATATCTATCGCGTAGTGGCTAAAATGCGCAAGATAGAAGTTAAGAACCGTCAACCGAATTTATTTTAAGGAATTGAAAATGAAAGCCATTGCTTTATTACTATCATCATTATTTTGTATGCCCGTGTTGGCAAAGGACTTACCACCAGTAAATGAAATGCTCCATCGCTTAGATGTTGCTGGTTATAGCAACGCCGATAAATGGGAAGATATTGAAGGTACAAAAAAGCAAGATTTAGAAACTGGAACATTGTTTGTTAGTCAATCGAGTGTTTCATCTATGATTCCGGTCAGTGGTAGTACCGACAATGAGTTAGTGGCTGCATTCACATTGGCCGGAATACATTGTGTAAAAACGTCATTAGAAGCGATTGATATGGCGCACCATACAAGCTTGCCAAAGAGCATGTTTAATAGTATTAATGACGCGTTAAGATCGCCTAGTCACAAAGCATCAACTTTAGTTTGGGGCTATGATTTTGAAACGGAAATCACACCAGTTAAACAGGGGATCATTGTTAACTGCACATTGAAATAATCAACAATCCGCGTTACTTCCACAAGCTATTAAATAGAAAGCACAATCAGTTAAACGTAACCCCATTACTAAACTGGTTGTGCTATGAAAACCCTAACTCTCCATCGCAATTATTTCCCTCATGGTGTTTTTTCTTATCTGTGCGATGAGAATGGAAACGCTATTCTCAAGACCGTTGAACGACCTTGGAAAAATAACCAAGCTGGCATTTCATGTGTTCCAGAAGGCACCTACGACCTGCTGCCACATGACAGCCCGAAGTTTGGCAAATGCTACGCACTAGAAGCACCTACCCTTGGTGTTACTCGATTCGGCCCTTCTCAACGAACTCATATTCTTATCCACAAAGCAAACCGAGCAGCACAGCTTGAAGGTTGTATTGCACCAGGCATGGACTTTGGTGTGGTGAATAATGAATGGGCTGTTATCAATTCAGGCACGGCCTTCGATTATTTTATGGCTCACCTTGGTGGTGAAAAAGCCAAGCTTGTTATTCGTCGAGCGTAACCATGGGACGCAATTGGGACTTTGCCAAACAACGAGGGCGCAAACAGCGCCTCGATGCCGAGTTGAATGCTTTTCAAACAGGTGCTGAAGTCCCATTAAACCCGCCTTTATTTAGCCACGATGCCACCATGCAAAGTTACTTTTCGAAAGCGTGGAGCCGTGTCTCTCAAAATGAAATTGATCGCCACCTTGGTATTGCGAAAACGCCACAAGGGAATGACCTAGTTTCAAAAATCAGGAGCTTAAGAGAATGTCACTTTCAGTCATCGCGGGGGTAGCTTCGCTTGCCATGGAATATGGCCCTGCTGCTATTCGCGGCATATCCAGTTTGTTTGGTGGTAGTGAGACGGCAGACAAAGTAGCCGAAGCGGTAGAGCAAGCCGATTCAATGTTTGGTGCTAACAAGGCACAGAAAGAGTTGGCTGTTACTCGCGCCCTACAAAACTTGCCACCTGAATCTTTGGTTGAACTTGAGAAGATTAAGGTCGAGTTAGAAAAAGAAAAGACTCGCCGCCAAGAACTCACGCTTGGCGATAAGCAAGCCGAACATCACGAAACCCAAATGACGATTCGTGAAGGTGATAAGGCTGATGATGAATACGTTCGTCACACTCGCCCTTGGGGTTGCCGTTTGAGTTTGTATTCTGCCATTGCTTATATCTTCCTGTTTGAACTGCTCGAAGCCTTTGATAAAGGAACGGGGGCAAATTGGGAAATTGCAGCGGGTTTGATGGCACCATTTCTTACTTACCTTGGTTGGCGCTCTGCTGATAAGCGTGGCATGACCAAAGGCACAGGCTCAATGGTTGGTGATGCACTTAAGGCGGTGAAAGTAAAATGACCGACCAGTTCGATAAGGCTCAAGAGCTTGAGCAAACCTTCAGAGAAAAAGCCATTGCTCATCAACGTACACGCTGCATAGAACAGCCCGACGAAGATGAACACGGTAATCGCTATTGCTTAAGTTGTGGTGACACCATCCCAACTAAGCGATTAGAAGCGATGCCAAATGCGGTGCGCTGCGTCAGTTGTCAATCACATAAGGAGCCACATTAATGGAGTTGTGGATCAAAACTTATTGGCCTATCGCATGGGCTGCGTTGAGCACGTTGGGGATGTTAGTCCTTGCCTTGCTTTCTAAAACGTACGCCAAGCGAGAAGACCTAGAAAAGGTAGGACGTAAAGTGGACGAACTACAAACGCAGATTGACAATCTACCCACTCAGCAACAAGTCACGCAGCTATTGCTTGAAATGGCAAACACACGCGGTGAGATGAAAGAGCTACGGGCACAAATACAACCTGTAGAACACCTCGCTCAACTGCTATTAGAACAACGTTTAAAAGATGATAAATAGAGTGTGATTATGGAATACGTAAGCCCTAAAGATAAGTGGTTGTACTTAATTTTAACTCTTGGTCTGTTTTGTTTCTTAGGCTTTGGGTGGGTAGTAATAGAATCCTTGATATGGCTATTTTCTCATATCAGTTTTAATTTTTAACGGAGTACTTATGGGCTTTAAAGAGTTATTAAAAGAAGACCAGCGTCTTGTGATCTTGCGTTCACTTCATGACATGACAGGGTATGAAGCGAACGAATCTATCCTTGATTCTTGCCTTGATACTTACGGTCACAACATTAGCCGTGATGCAGTTCGTACGCATTTATCTTGGCTTGAAGAGCAAGGGCTAATTAGCATTCGTACTGTATTAGATTGCCAAGTCGCAAAACTTACAGGCCGTGGTGAAGATGTGGCAACAGGCCAAGCCATTGTTCCTGGCGTAAAACGTCCACGCGCTTAGGAGTGTTGTATGTCCATTGTTAACCGTTCAGCCAGTAATCGAAAATCAAAGATAGATTTGCTGCCTGATGAAATCCGTCAAACTCTGAATGCGTTTATTCGCAGTGGGAACATGACACAGAAAGACATTCGCTTGGCCGTGAATGAAATGATTGATGATGCGGGGCTTCCAGAAGATGTGAAAATCAGTCGCACTGGATTTAACCGATACGCCAAGCGCATGGAAGAAATGGGCCAGCGTTTGAAGCAGTCTCGCGAAGTGGCGGAAGTGTGGACAACCAAACTGGGTGAAGCGCCCACCTCTGATGTGGGTAAGCTGCTGCAAGAGTTTGTGCGTACCATGGCTTTTGAAACGTCCATGACCATGATGGAAAACGCCGCTAAAGACGATGAAGTGATTCCACCCAAAGCACTCGCGCAACTCGCTTTGGTTATTCAACGTATCGAGCAAGCTTCAATGGTGAGCCATAAGGTTGAAAAAGAAATACGCGCTGCATTTGCGGCAGAAGTGGCCGATGCAACTGAAGCCATTGTGAAGCAGGCTGGCGTGACCGCTGAAACCATTCAAGACATTAAGAAAGGCATATTGGGGATTGCATAATGGGAATTAAGAAACCGACACCACCGAAGATACTTCAGTATTTTAAATACTTGCATTTACCTGATCGTTTACAAACGGTTAGCAAACCCTTCAATGAGTTGGCTTACTTAATAGCTGAAGACCTACCTGATAATGAAGAGCGTGAAATCGCATTAAGAAAGCTGTTAGAAGCTAAAGATTGCGCCGTTCGTGCAATGCTTGGATAACGCTGATGGAAAATGAAACCACATCACAAAGTCGCAGTGCGATCTTTTCTGGCGAGTTTGATAAGAATGATGTATTGCTGCCTTATCAAAAGCGCTGGATAGCGGATGACTCTCAATTAAAGATTGCAGAGAAAAGCCGACGAACAGGCGTGACATGGGCAGAAGCGGCAGACTCAGCATTGAGTGCTGCCGCCTCTGCTAATGCAGGCGGTGAAGATGTCTTCTATGTTGGTTCAACCAAAGACATGGCGCGAGAGTTTATTGATGCTGTCTCGATGTGGGCCAAAGCTTACAGCTGCGCGTGTGATGATGTCAGTGAAGAAGTCTTCGAGAATGAAGATAAAGACATTCTGACTTACGTGATCAACTTTGCGTCTGGTTTCAAAGTCAAAGCTCTATCAAGTAACCCTTCTAACCTGCGTGGTATGCAGGGCACGGTTATCATCGATGAAGCGGCCTTCCATGAACGTTTAGCCGAAGTACTAAAAGCGGCCCTTGCCTTAACCATGTGGGGTTCAAAGGTTCGCTTAATCAGTACCCATAACGGCATCGAGAATTTATTCAACACCCTAATTCAAGACAGTCGTGCAGGTAAAAAGCGTTACTCGATCCACACCATCACTTTAGATGACGCTTGCGAACAAGGGCTATACAAACGTATATGCCAGGTTAAGAAGACACCGTGGACGCAAGAACTCGAAGATGAATGGAAAGCGAACCTGCTTCGTGACACGGCCACCGAAGAAGATGCACTCGAAGAGTACCAATGTGTACCGAAGAATGGCGGCGGTGCTTATATTAGCCGTGGCTTACGTGAACGTGCTGCGCGGTTAGATGGCCCAGTATTAAGCTTCACTGGTTCTAAAGCGTTTAACGAAGCGAAAGAGCACATACGCGAAGCTGAGATGAAAGAGTGGTTAGACGAACACGTTCAGCCAGAACTCGATAAGCTCGATCCTAAACTGCGCCATTGCTTGGGTGAGGATTTTGCACGCTCTGGTGACTTAACCGTTTATGCACCCATGGCTGTTCAAAATGATGTGAAGCGCACCGTTCCTTTCTTGTTAGAACTTGGCAATGTGCCATTCAAGCAACAAGAGCAAGCGCTTTACTTTATTTGTGATCAACTCCCAAGGCGTGATGGTATTTATCTTGATGCGCGAGGTAACGGCCAGTACCTAGCCGAGCAGGCTCGATACAAGTACGGCGAAGAAGTGGTTGAGGTAATGCTCTCTGTGGGTTACTACCGCGAGAACATGCCTTCATTTAAAGCTGCGTTTGAAGATGATGAAATACTGCTTCCAAGGCATGAGGACGTGATTACTGATTTGGGACAAATCCAAATTAAAGCTGGCGTTCCTAGTATTGATTCAACACGAACCAAAGGCGAGAACGGAAACAAACGACACGGCGATAGTGCTATTGCTATTTGGTTTGCTTACTTAGCTTCTAAGGCGGATTTAACGCGTTACGGCTTGCACACCATCAAGGCCAATGTCGATGAGAACCAACGCCGCTTTCATGGCTCTGCCGAAGAAAATAACCGATTTGATGATATGCCGAACCAAGACTTACGCGGCAAAGGAATTAGACTATGACCCAAATTGTTGATGTAAACGGCCAGCCATTAAAAGCCGATAAGACACTACTGTCTGAAGACATTGCCAAAGCGTACACCACCAGTGTGCGAAACCCTCGACCTGCCAGTGTCGCCTCTACTTTAAACCCGCTTCGATTAGCGGGATTACTTCGCAGTGTGGTAGATGGAAACAACCCACAAGATTACATGACGCTTGCCGAAGAAATGGAAGAGCGCGATTTGCACTACGCGGCGCAGCTGCGCACCCGTAAGTTGGCGGTTGCTGCTATTGAGCCTACCGTTGAACCTGCCAGTGATGAGCAAGTTGATCTCGATGTGGCTGATCGCGTTCGTGACATCATGGCCGAAGACCAAATACCAGAACTGTTTTTTGATTTGCTTGATGGCCTAGGTAAAGGGTTAGCCGTTGTACAAGTGCTTTGGGATACCAAACAAACACCATGGAAACCACAAGATTATAAATGGGTAGACCCTCGCTATCTTCGTGCCGACCAAGACACGCTTGAAGACATTCTATTGATTAGTGATTCTGCGCCAAGTGGCGAGCCGTTAGAGCCGTATAAGTTTATGGTGCATACGCCTCGATCTAAATCTGGCATTGTTTGGCGTAACGGTTTAGCCCGTTTGGTTGCCGTGATGTACATGCTTAAATCGTTCACGGTTCGTGATTGGTGGGCGTTTGCTGAAGTGTTTGGTATTCCGGTTCGTGTGGGTAAGTACGGCCCGAACGCCAGTACCGAAGATATCAGTACTCTGGTGAATGCCATTGGTCGTATTGCCAGTGATGCTGGTGCGGTCATTCCTGAATCCATGAAGCTAGAGCTTATTGAAACGGCCAAAGGCAAGGGCGGTAATACGCTGTTTGAAAATATGGCCCGTTGGTGTGATGAGCAAACCAGTAAAGCGGTACTTGGCCAAACCATGACGGCTGATAACGGCAGTTCGCAATCTCAAGCCAATGTTCATAACGAAGTACGTATGGATATTGCTAAGTGGGATGCGCGCCAACTTGAAGCGTGTGTGAATGAGTACCTGGTTAAGCCCTATGTGATCCTGAACTGGGGGGTGCAAGAGCGTTACCCTAAAGTTCGCATTCGAGTGCCAGAGCCAGAAGACTTGAAAATGTTGGTCGATAGCTTGAAGCCAATGATTGAAAGTGGCATGCGCGTATCTGCAAGTGAAGTGCGTGAAAAGTTTGGGCTACGTGAACCAACCGACGATGAAGATGTGCTGATGCCAGCAAGCGCGGTACTTGCTCAAAATCTTCCTGCGACCAACCGAGGTAAATCAAAGGTAGCGATTAACCGCATAAGCAAAACGGCTGAAGCGGAAATGAACGACTTAACCGATGAGGCCATGAGCGACTGGGAAGAAGTTGCGGAAGACTTCATGAACCCGATCATCGAACTGGCCAATGCGTCAGACAGTTATGAAACGTTCTTAGAAAAGCTGCCAGAGCTTCAAGAGACATTAGGCGCTGACGTGTTTGTTGAGCAGATGGCACAATACATGTTCCAGATGCGCGGCTATGGAGACGCTAAAGATGTCTAAAGCCCTTGCGTCTGAAAACATAGTCCCTGTTGAATCGCTAGAGTGGTTCAAGAGTAAAGGAATAGAGCCTGGCTTTGACTATCGCGACGTATGGAAGCAAGAGCACAACAACGCATTCACTGTAGCAAAGATGCTGAATGCCGATCTTCTTGTGGATGTGAAAGCCATTGTTGAAGAGGCCATCGAGCAAGGCCAAACGTTCAAGCAGTTTCAAGATATCTTAAAGCCACTCTTGGTTAAGTCTGGTTGGTGGGGCATTCAAGAAATGGTTGACCCACTGAGCGGAGATTCAAAGCCCGTTCAATTAGGCAGTGAAGGCCGTGTAAAGACCATTTACAAAACCAACATGAGAACGGCACGTTCAGCTGGGCAATGGGAACGCATCGAGCGAACCAAACGCGCCATGCCTTATTTGCTTTATCAGCTTGGGCCATCCATGGAGCATCGAGTTGATCACGTTAAATGGAAAGATACGCTGCTTCCTGTTGGTGACTCGTGGTGGGATAACCACATGCCACCGAATGGTTGGGGCTGCAAATGTTGGATACGCCAAGTATCGAAGTTTGAAGCTGAGAAGCTGATTGCCGATGATAAGGTATCGACCGACTCGCCAGAGGGTGGCACTAAGCAGTGGTTAAACAAGCGAACGGGTGAGGTGGAAGTGTTACCAGAAGGCATTGAACCAGGATGGAATTACAACCCTGGTAAATCACGCCAAGAAGCGATGCAAGAAGACCTATTACAAAAAGAAACAAGAATGCGTGAGACGCTCTCTAATGGCTCTTAGTTGTAAAATGGCTACAATGTGTCGTTTAAAAAAGTTCTAACAAATCTGAGTCGATTTAAACAGTGTTTAAACATGGTTCAGTAAACTATTTTAGGTGAGATTGCACAAGTCAGCTTGATAAGCTGATTTTTTCGGGTAATCTTTAAGCCCTCAAGAAAAGTATTTCAATTCATCCTTTCCTCCAAAATAGAGCAACCGACGTTATTTCTCGTCGGTTGCTTTTTTTTTGCATTCTTAACTCCACGAAACGAGTTCATACCAACTAATCCAATGAGGAGGTTGTTATGTAAGTTCTGATTTATGGAGCGAGTAATGAAAAAAACTTACCTGGCAATGTGTTTCAACTTATCGAACAGCATGATTGATGGCCTTGGTGAAGAACAAGGTACTAACAGCGTTTGGTTGCCAATGATTCCTGCGGGTGAAGTAAAAGGCCGTGATGGTCGCATGTGGATGAACACCGAACCTGATGCGATTGTTGCAGCCTTTGATGCAAAACTTCCTTTCGACATTGAACACGCTACCGAGATTCGTGGCCCAGAAGGTAAAGACGCTGATGCTGCGGGTTGGATTCTGGCACTAGAAAACCGCGAAGGTGAGATTTGGGCGCAAGTCGAATGGAACTATATCGGCCGCTATAAAATTACCGACAAGTTATATCTGTATTACTCCCCTGCTTTTAACTATGACCAGCAAGGCGTCATTACTGCGATGAGCAGCGCTGGCTTAACCAACAAACCTAACTTTTTTGTACCTGCCCTTAATCGACAAGAGGAAACCGACATGCCGCTTTCACAACTGATTGCAGCCGCGCTTGGCCTAGCCGCAGACGCGACCGAAGAGCAAGGTGTTACCGCAATTAATTCACTTAAGTCTGAGAAAGACATTGCGCTAAACCGTGCCGCTACGCCGGACTTAACTAAGTTCATCCCAATTGAAACACACACCGTTGCACTGAATCGCGCCACCACGGCTGAAGCTCAGTTAAAAGAAATTGACGATAAGAAAGTCGATGGCTTGGTTCAGGCTGCGATTGATGAAGGCAAGATTGCGCCAGCGAACAAAGAAATGTTTGTTGGTATGTGTCGTGCTGAAGGCGGTATTGAGCAGTTCGAAGCGTTCGTTGAAACCGCACCATCTATCGCAACCAATTCACAGCACAAGACGCCTAAAGAAAAACAAGGCAACGCAAAGCTTGAAGAGCACGAATTGGCAATGTGCCGAAAAATGGGCGTGACGGAAGATGAATTCCTCGCGGCAAAAACACAAATGAATGTAGGAGCTAAATAATGGCGACTGAAGCACAAGTAATTGAAGCACTCCAAGCAACGATGTCTGCGGCATATGTAAAAGGGCTTGGTGCTGCTAAACCACAGTGGTCAAAAATCGCCACTTTAGTTCCTAGTTCCGGATCGGCTAACTTCTACGGTTGGTTAAAAGACTTACCAGGTATTGTTGAGTGGACGGGAGACCGCCAGTTGGCTGATATGGGTAAGCACGGGTACTCAATTACGAATAAGACGTTTGAAAGTTCGATCTCAATTGGCCGCGACGAAGTTGATGATGACCAAATTGGTCATTACAGCGTGATTGCTCAGAACTACGGTGATCAAGTGGCTTACTTTCCTGACACTTTGTCTTACCCGTTGCTTGCAGCTGGCTTTACCACGCTGTGTTATGACGGCCAGAACTACTTTGATACTGACCACCCATTAGAAACCACACCTGCAACAACATTCTCGAACGTGGTGGGTGACCCATCAACAGATACGGGTGAACCATGGTTCTTGATTGACGATACAAAAGTGCTCAAGCCGATTGTTTACCAAGAGCGACGTCCGTTTGTGTTCAAAAACATGAACCCAAATGAAGAATACACCTGGTTCAACAACAAATATGCAGCGGGCGTTGATGGCCGTAGCAATGTTGGCTTCTCTTTCCCTCAATTAGCGATTGGCTCTAAAGCTGCGCTAACAGAAGCGAATTATGAAGAAGCTAAGAAGAAACTTCAGAAGATGAAAAAAGTAGACGGTACTCCAATTGGTGTGCGTGCAACCAAATTGGTTGTTGGTCCTGACAACGAAGCCGCTGCTAAGAAGTTGATTGAACGTATGTTAGTTGATGGCGGTGACTCCAACGTTTATTACAACGATGTTGAAGTTGTGATTTCACCTTTAATTAGCGCTTAACCAGCAACACAGATTGGCGGTAGCAATGCCGCCAACCTTTAGGGATTTATGCCATGACTGTAAAAGTTGAACTTAATCCAAACACTTGGACGCTTATTTCTTCTGCTGCGGCGGGTTATATGGACAACCAATCAGGCAGCGTTGTGAAGTACCGTGTTGAAGACTCAGCACCATCCGATGCTGAAACGTTTGGGCATCAACTGAAGCTTGAAAAAGGCATTGGTTGGTCTCGCGCTGTAGCGAAAAATATTTACGGAAGAACGGCCAGTGCAACAGGCGATGTCATCGTTACGGAAGGTTAAGTATGTTTTTTGAAAACTCGCCATTGATAAGTCAAAGCGCTTCGCCATTGCCAGTTGATAGCTTGATTATGCGTGCAAGCTTTGTGTCTCAAGGAAGTACGATAAAACAAACACTGTCTACTGATGATATTCCTGAAACCATTCTTTTTAATAAAGAATCCTTACCGTCTCAAGATATTACCGTTGACTTGGTTACTGGTGAGGTAACAGCTGTAAAAGACTTTGCAGGAATGGCAACTCTAAGTGTCATCGCTTTAAGAGAAGGTGGTGGTGGTGGCTCACCGTTGTGGGGGGTTTTTGTTGAAGTCTATGACTCAGGCTCAGGCCAGTGGATAGCAGCTGAAGACAGCTTAAGACCAATATCTTTAAGTCGTGATCTAGAAGACGAAGTTCGCCCTATCGATTACACGTTGTCTGTTGAAATCTCAGCTGGTCAGAAGTTTCGGTGGCGTCATTACACCACAGATGCAAGCAAGAATATCTCGATAGTGGCGTATGCACCATCAAATGGAATACCAGGCTCAGCGGCTGCAATTATGAGTTTCTGGGGCATTAAACCGTAATTTAATCGCCATTAAATATTCGTTTAAAGGAGTTCACAGTGAGTGGAACTAAAAAATCAACAACTGCAAAAGTTGGAAAAGTGGAAGGAAATTCCTCCACCGCTAAAGCGGAAGCCGAACAGAAAGCATTAGAAAACGCCGATGCTGAATTAAAGGCCGAAGCGGAATCTGAAACCAAGGCTAAATTGACAGCCGACAAAAGCAAAGGTGATCAAATTGTACAAGTGGATTCAAAGAAAGATGATGTGGTTCATCCTGGGGATGGCGTTGACGCTATCGGTATTCTTGGCGCTTTCAAAGTATGCGCTAAATCAGATGCTGGGTTTTGGCGCTCAGGCGTTCAGTTCCATCGTCTCCAAGAAAAGCTGGTGCTTGTGGTGGAGCAAGAGCCGGATGCGTCTGCGCGAGTTCATGCGAAAGATCATGAACCAGAGTGCGTGGTGTTCCTCTCTCCTGAAAAGGCGAAGCGAGTACACGACGAGCCGCACCTAACAGTTGAAGTTGTTGAGCTTGAAGACGTACTCGATCTTCAAGACATGCAGCAATAACGTTTTTAAAAGGTAGTAAATACGATGGCAACTTACGCAACCAAGCAAGACCTACTTGATCGTGATGAGCAGATGCTGTGGAACTTTGCGGTAGACCGCACCACAGGCGAACTCAACGATGTTTGGATTAAACAGGCATTAGACCAAGCCGATGAAGAGATTAACTCTTTCTTAGGTCGTCGTTATGTTCTGCCACTGCCGACTGTGCCAGGCATGTTGAATAAGGTTGCCATCACTATTGCGTTCTACTGGTTAGCCGACCGTGACCAACAGGCCACGAACCTACTAGAGGAACGCTACAAGATGCAGCTTGAAACCCTGCGTGAGATAGCCAATGGCAAGCGTGAACTTGGTTTGCCAACCATCGAAGCGCCAAGCGAAAGCAGCGTGGGCAAGGTTGAGCTGATTCAAGAGAACGAGCGCCAGTTCACCCGCAACAGTTTGAGAGGCGTCTTGTAATGTCGATTGGTGTTCAAGTTACGGGAACGCAAGAGCTTGAGCGCTATCAACAGCTGCTTGAAACCCTAAGCGACCCAAAGCACAAAGTTGAATTGCTTGATTCGTTGGGTGGAATTGTAGAGAGCCAAACCAGAAGAAGAATCGCCGATGAGAAAACGTCACCTGATGGTCAGCGTTGGGATGATTGGTCTAGCAGTTATGCGAAGACTCGACATGGAAACCAATCTCTTTTGCAAGGCGAAGGCGATTTGTTGGACTCAATCCAGTACCAGGTGCAGCGCAACCAAGTTCGAATTGGATCGCCGCTGGCCTACGCTGGCGTTCATCAAGATGGCTTTTCTGGTCCGGTTCAAGTGTCTGCTCATACGCGCCTTATCACACAAGCCTTTGGTAAAGCGTTGGCGTTTCCGGTCTATCAGTCTGTAGGGGCGTTCACTCGCATGATGAACATTCCACAGCGCGAATACTTAGGGCTAAGTACCGACAATCAATCTGAAGTGTATGCGGTTATCGGTGACTTCTGGAAGGAGTTAATGAATGTCTAGACCCGACTTTACCACCAGTGGTTCTACCGTTTGGGCTGTGAATGAAATCGTTCAGTACCTTAAGCCAAAGCTTGAAGGTGGTGTGCGTGAAATAGAAAAGATCCAAACCGTTGAGCGCCACATTGGCCGCTTTGATAAGGCGGATGATATTAAGCGCTGGATGTCGAACCGTGACGGTGGCGTTCGTATTGCTGCCTTACGTGTTCCGCAATATGAAACTGTGGGTAATCGCTTAATTGGTAACGTTAACCTGGTGGCCTATGTGTTTACCACTGACCAGTTCGGTTACGAAAAAGACCTACGTGCCGAAGTGGTCGCAGGAAAGTTGGTGCGTGAACTGGTGGATAGAAGCGCACTGCCAACGGCCTATGGTCGCGTTGAAAACGTACGCAGTGACAATTTATACAGCGGTGAAATTGACAAGCTTGGTATTGCTATCTGGTCTGTCACTTGGTCGCAGCAATGGTACTTAGATGAAGAGATTGATCTCAGTACGTTAGATGACTTCATTACCTTTGGTCTGAAAGGTGAAATCGCAGATGGCGCACCCACCATTGATGGTGAAGTGAAGCTGCCTCAATAAACCGTGACACAAATATAGGACTTAATCATGTCGTTAAAAAAGAATCTGATCCCCATTAAACCCAAGAAAGCCGAAGTGCCTGTACGCAAACCTGAAGGTGGTTTTGTTAACGCAGCTGGTGAAGAAGTCGAACGCTCAGGCTACTGGGTTCGAAGAATTAATGATGGCGACGTGGTGATAGTCCCTCAAGAAGATTGGGATGCAGCCAAGGCGGTACTGGCAAAAGAAAAAGCCGATGCCATCGAGCAACAAAAGAAAGCGCTGGCGAAAGAAGCCAAGGCTACAACCTCTAAAACTGAAGGAGAATAAGCATGTCATTGGGCTCTATTCCTAACGATATTCGAGTACCACTCGTTTATATCGAGATCGACAACAGCGAAGCGAATTCAGGTACACCCGCTTTGGCTCAGAAAGTATTAGTCCTTGGCCAACAGCTGGCAACGGGCACTGCTGATGCACTTACGCTGAATCGTATTACCACAAGTGAAAGCCAAATGGATGACCTTTACGGTAAAGGTTCAATGCTTTCTCGTTCGCTTAAGAAGCTCCGCAAAACCAATGAATATACAGACGTGTATGCATTAGGAGTGGCTGACTTAGCAGCAAGTGCGGCTAAGGGTGAGATTGCCGTTACGGCAACCACGGTTAAAGCAGGTGTGATTGCGTTATTGATTGCTGGCGAAAGCGTGCAGGTAACGGTGAAAGATACGGACGATGCTGATTCTATTGCGACGGCCATCATTGCTAAGGTGAATGCTGATACCAACCTGCCTGTTACTGCTGCTTTGAAAACAGCTGAGACAAATATTGTAGAGCTGACGTGTAAATGGACAGGTATTACGGGCGACGATATCGATATCCGTTACAACTACTACGACGGTGAGTTTTTGCCTAGTGGCGTGACTATTGCGATTACTGCCATGACAGGCGGTGCAGGAACGCCAGACATGAGCGCTGTTATCGCGGCTATTCCGAACGAATGGTACAACCATATCGTGATGCCATTTAACGATACCCAATCAATGAATGACCTACGTGACGAGCTGATTAATCGTTGGGGCCCACTCAAGATGATTGAAGGCATTGCTTATACCGCGTTCCGTGGCACCTTTGCTGAGACGGGTGCGTTTGGCTCTGCGCGTAATGACTTCTTGTTTACGTGTATGGGTACGAACAGTTCGCCAAACTCGCCTTGGGAATTTGCTGCGGCTTACGCAGGCCGAGCGTCTTACTCACTGGGCATTGACCCTGCTCGCCCACTTCAAACGTTAGTGCTAACCAGTTTGCTGCCACCGGCTAAAACCGCTCAGTGGGACATGACCGAACGCAATCTACTTTTGCACGATGGCATTGCAACCTATTCCGTTACGCCAGGTAATGAAATTGCAATTGAGCGTGAAGTGTCAATGTACCGTGAGAACGTGTATGGCGACCCAGACCCAAGTTACCTCGATATCACTACGCCAGCGACATTGGGTTACTTACGTTACTCACTTCGAACCATGGTGACGAACCGATTCCCTCGCCATAAGTTGGCAGGTGACGATGTACTTGATCGCCTTGACCCTGGTCAGCCAGTTGTGACACCAAAGATTATGCGCAATGCCGTGTTAGAGCTTGCCAATACTGACTGGGTGCCAAGTGGTTTGATGGAAGACTTCGATGGTTTCAAAGAGACGTTGGAAGTGTATCGAGACACAAGTGATCAGAACCGTTTGAACTGTGTGTTTAAGCCAGACATTGTGAATCAGTTCCGTATCTTCGCCGCACTAATGCAGTTCAAACTTTAATAGGGAGTACGCACCATGGGACAAATCCTTGGTCAAGTTGTTGTTCGTGCTAACAGCAAACAACTCAAAACAAAGAAGGGTTCTACTTTGAACCCAGGTGGTTTCACTCACGTTTCTCACGCAGGGCCAAACCGTATTTGGGGTAAGTCGAAAGAGTTCACGCCTTCTACTGTGTCGGTGGTGATTGCGGCGGATGAAGATGTCGATGTTGTTGAAATCAATAACATCACAGACGCAACGCTAACTTGGGAAGGCGACAACGGTGTTGATTACATGATTACAAGTGCCTCACCACAAGCACCGTTCCAGTTAAGTGACTCTGGTGATATTACGGGCACGTTCGAAGGTAACCCAGCGGAGCGCGTTTAATGGCCATCATGACCTTTGGATTGGATCATGGTTTCAAGGTGGGCGAAGCCGTCCACCATGAAGTTGGTCTAAGAGAGTTAAGCTCTGGTGATTACATCGATGCGCAGTTAGCGGCAGAGAAAGTGATCGTGAATGATGGTGTGGCCATGGCGTACACCTCTGATGTGCTTTATGGCATCGAGCTTCTTGTTCGTCAGGTTGAGTACATTGGCAGTGTTCAGGGGCCTATCTCTATCAAGGAGTTGAGAAAGCTGCACCAGGACGACTTTAAACTGCTGCAAGAAAAAGCAAGCGAACTCGATGAGCTGATTACCAAGGAGCTTGAAAACAGGGGGCGATCTTAAGGCGCTGCCGGAAGTCTGTGAAAACTTGCAACTTGCGATGTGTTCAAAGATTCCGTTAAGCGTCACCACTGCCATGCCTTTGCGGCGACTACTCAAAACCTATCGAAAACTAAGAGAACAATCCAATGGCACAGAAACTTGAAACCGATATTGTATTAAACCTTGCTGGCAACCTAGCGGCTAAGGCACGTCAGTATGGTAATTCGATGGGTGAGTTCGCCAAGAAAAATCAAAAAGCCATGACACTCGTTAAAACCTCGACCGCCGCAGCTGGTCGGGGTATCGATGCTTTAGGTAATCGCTATGTGGGTCTGGCGGCAACCTTTGTCACTGGTGCTACTGTTCGTAATGTAGCAGCGTTTGATGCTCAGATGGTTCGTATTGGCACCAATGCCAAGCTGTCTAGCGACCAAGTGGATGTGCTGACCCAATCTATTGAAGACTTTTCTACTCAAGCCGATATCCGTATCGATACAACCACTCTCGCTACAGGCGTTGATACCTTACTTGGCAAGACAGGTGATCTTGAATTCGTAATGGACAACCTAGAGAACATGGGTGTGTTCATGCAAGCCTTTGGCGCTGATGCTGAATCGACAGGTGCGTTGTTTGCTCAGTTCAGAGAAAAAGGCATTCGTGATTCAGAAGCGGTAATGAAAACCATTGATGAACTGTACGGCCAGTTCGCCATTGGTAGTGTGAGCGTTAAGGATTTGGCAGGGATATCAGAGCAGCTTTTTGCTACCTATCAGGCCAAAGGCCCTGAAGCGATTACACAAATGTCTGCCCTTGTTCAGTTATTTGCAAAGGCAAAAGGTAACGCCAACGAATCACTAACCTCTATTCAAGCCGTGTTCGCCACTTTCTCTGATAAAAAGAAAGTTGAGTTCCTAGACAAACAAGGCATCGCTGTATTTAAAGAAGGTACCAAAGAACTACGAGAGCCAGTAGAGCTACTGCTTGAAGTGTTAGACGCTGCAAAAAATGACCCGCTAAAGTTGGGCGATGTATTCGACCAGACTTCATTGCAAGGTCTGTCCTCTATTTATTCTCAAGAGAACAAAGATCTTCTTCTACAAATGACTTCAGGTACTGGTGAGCTAGGGGCAACGCAAGAAGCGGCAGCTAAGAATGCCGCCACGTTAAATAGTGCAATGACCTCTCTGAATAACTCATTCAATAAATTTGCCAATCAAAGGCTGGCTGAACCTATTCAAGAACTCGCTGATGCCATTAACAGTGTTGATGATGAAACCATTCAAAACTGGTTGAAGTGGGGTGAGACTGCGCTATGGGTTGTCGGTGGTTTGGTCGCTGCTAAAAAAGGATTAGACATTGCCGCTTCGGTTAAGACCGTATTTGGTAAAGGTGGCGTTCCTGGTGCAGGCGGTAAAGGTGGGTTTCAAGATTTAGGCGCGATGCCTGTGTTTGTTGTAAACATGCCAGGTGGTGGCATGGGTGGTCTAGGTGGTGATCTTCCTGATGGGAAAAGCCCTAAAGGAGGTAAGCCATCTAAGTCTAGGTTTATGAGCCTTTCTAATTTAGCAGCTGCGACCACTGTAGGTTATGGACTTTCTATCATTCCTGACTTCTCTCCTATTAATGTTCGTCGCCAATCTGAAGTTGATAGAAGTCAACTGCCTGAAGGTTTCCCTGTTTCGGCTGGATTGATGGATGTGGTAGACGACTTCAAAAGTTGGTTTTCGTCGAGTTCAAGTAATGAAGGGACGGTCAACAATCCATATTTGTCTTCTAACACGGGAGGAAATATAAACGTAGATGTTTCAGTCAGTGATGACCGAATCACAACAAAGGTCACTTCCTCTTCACCAACTATTCAAATCGACCCAGATACGGGCGCAAATTAAAGGGGCTTTAAATGGCATTTGAAGATCGTTTAACCGCCTCTATTCGTGGTGTTGAATTTTTCCTAGATGATGCAAGTGGTGACTTTGGTCGCCGTGCTATCCCTCATGCTTACCCTAAGCGTGAACAAGGCTATACCGAAGATAACGGTAAAGTACTTCAGCAAGAAATGATTAATGGCCGCACTGTGGGTGATGGCTACTTTGAGAAACTACAGCAAATCATTGAAGCGATTAATACACCAGGGCCGTGTGAACTGATTCATCCTTGGTTTGGCGTTCGTAAGGTTCAGGTTGGTAAAGGCAGCTTTAAGTTAGTCAATAAAACAGACGGCTTAGCCACGTTTAGCTTTGAGGTGTTTGAGCAAGGTGAAAACCTATTCCCGAATTCAAAGCGCGATACCGCAAGCCAGGTGCAAGGTGAATCAACCAAGTCACAAGATGCGGCTAATGATGCCTTTGAAAAGGACTTCGATGAGACGGCCACGGAAGGTGTGGGCGATATGGTTGACCAGTTCTTAGATGACTTGGATGAATTCACTCGTGGTTTGCCATCACTACCCAGTGAGCTGCGTGAGTGGACAGATCGCCTTATGCGCACCAAAGATTCCATTGGCAACTTATTAGCCTACCCTGGTGAGTTAGCGCGTGAAACCATGGGCCTGTTGGAAGACGTGAAAGGCGTGGTCACTGACCCTATTCGCGCCCTCGATGTTTACCAGAACGTGCAAAACCGTTGGGATGGTATGCGTGCTGAACTGGCTGTTACTGGTGGTTTAAGTCGTAACATCGATAGTGCTGATGGCTTCGCAAGTTCGGTGCCTAGTGTGGCTGACCCTGTGAAGCAGCAAGCCGTGCTAAACAATGCCGATGCGTACAAGCGTTTGATTATGAATTCAGCAACTGTATCTAAGGCTTCTGCAATGGGTGATGCGGATATTGGTGTTGATTTGATTGATACCGATGAGTCGATTAATAGCCTTTCAGGTGCTGACCGTAAAGCCGTATTAACGGGTGAGCAGTACAAGAAGATTGGGTATGACATTGCCAATGAGTTAGCGGAGCTTTCTGCAAATGCCGTTGAACTTGGTGACTCTGCTGTGTGGCGTCAGTTTCGTGTGCTGCGTCAAGCGGTGCTGGCGGATACCAGAGCAAGAGCCGAGCTTTTGCCTCAGTTAAGTATTTACACGCCCACCAGTACGGTGCCTGTTTCTTTGGTGACATGGCAAGAGAACGGCGACACAGAAACGCGCCAGAGCATTGTGCGTCGTAATGGTCTGTCTAATCCGTCCTTTATCTTGCCTTCAGATTCCATTGAGGTGATTAGCTCATGACAACGCAGTTAGATGACATTGTATTGAAAGCTGGCGGTAATGTTTACGGTGGCTGGACTAAGGTCAGTGTGACTCGCTCAATCAATGCGATGTCTGGTTCATTTGATTTAGAACTGACTTGGAAGTGGCAAGGCTCTGATGATAAATACAAAGCCTTCATGGAGCCGATTCAGCAAGGTCAGCCTTGTGTGATTGAAATTGGTGGTGAGCGCGTGATTACGGGCTATGTGGATGATTGGGTGCCTAGCTACGATGCAAACCAGGTGATGATATCGGTGAGTGGTCGAGACAAAACCGCTGACCTAGTGGATTGCTCGATTGACTACCCTTCAGGGCAGTTCAAGAATCAAACGTTAACTCAGATTGCTAACGTGGTGTGTAAGCCTTTCGGTATCAAAGTGATCGTGAATACCGACGTGGGCGCAGCATTCCCTCGTATTCAAATCGAGCAAGGTGAAACCCCGCACGAGCTGCTTGCTCGTCTAGCGCGTCAGCGTGGTGTGCTGCTAACCAGTGACACGTTTGGCAACCTTGTGATCGTGCGTAGAAGTGCAGAGCGTGCGGGTGTGTCTTTAATCCTTGGTGAGAATGTGAAAGCAGCGCGTGGTCGCTTCAGCTGGCGTCAGCGTTTTAGTAGCTTTACGGTTAAGGCTGTCGGTGCTTCGTTTGGCTCGTGGGATGATTCCGCACTGTCAACGGTTGGCGGTATCAAAGCCGAAGTGAAAGATGCAGATATCAATCGCTATCGCCCAATGATTATTATCAACGAAGAAATCACCACTGCGGAAGGTGCTGCCAAGCGCGGCCAATGGGAACGTCAACGCAGTATTGCTACCTCTAATGGTGCTGAGTACACGGTGACAGGGTGGCGAATCCCTCAAACGGGCAAGCTATGGAACTTCAATACGGTAGTGCCAGTTCAAGATGAGATTGTAGGTTTGGATGAAGATATGCTGATTGCCTCGATCATGTTTAGCGAAGATGATTCAGGTCGTCTGGCTGTGGTCAGTGTGGTGAAACCAGAAGCGTTTGACATCCCTGCGGAAGTTGAAAAGCAAACGACATTAGGCGGTGGTCAATGGTAAATCAACGTTATATTGAACGATTGCTTGCCCCTATTAAACGCCGCATTACAGGTGCCATTACTCGCGCTGTGGTGTCTGGCGTGGTTGAAGATTTACAGCGCCAAAACTTGCAGCTTAAGATGCACGCTGATGAATCTGTTGATGACATCGAGCGTTTTCAAAACTACGGTTGCAGTTCGTTCCCACCTATAGGCTCTGAAGCCATTCTTGCGGCTATCGGTGGCAATCTAGGCAACTTGGTTGCGGTGGCCGTCGAAGATAAAAAATATCGTCCAAAGGGTGAAAGCGGTGACGTTTTCCTCTACCATTTGGAAGGTCATAAAATCCGCTTAACCAAAGATGGCAAGGTGGTTGTTACAGCAACCGACGTTATTTTTGAAGCCGCTAATTCCTTCACTATTATTTCCCCTGAAACATTGATTCAAGGCCCTTTGCATGTGACAGGTGGGATATCTACAGACCTTGGTATTTTTGCTACTGGCGGCATTACTTCTGCCAGCGTTGTTAGCGGTTCAGATTTAACCGCAGGCGGCTTTAGCTACCTTGGCCACTTCCACAAAGATGCAGAGAACAGGAATACTTCAGTACCAGTGGGTTAACTATGAGCGTGAGCATCGTGTTCGACATGATGAAAAACACAGGAATCATTATCGAGGGCGGAAGTGTCGCAGATGACACAGTTTCAGCCCTCGTTTTGATCTCGTTGTTTACCGATGCACGCGCCGATACTTCAGACCGCTTACCCGACGATTCAAACGACTTTAGAGGCTGGCCTGGTGACACGTTTTACGATGCACCATGGGGCTCTAAACTTTGGCTGCTTTACCGTGAAAAACTGACTACCGATGTGCGCAATCGTGCGGTGAAATACGCAGAGGATGCACTGGCTTGGATGTTCGTTGATAGCGGTGATGGCCAGATGGCAAAAAGCGTATCTGTGGTTGGCTCTATTCCTCGTTTTCAAACCCTTGCCTTGTCTATCAATATCACTAAACCAGACAACGAAGTCATCTCACTGACCGTTATGAAACGATGGGAGGCGCAACGTGCCGTTTAACGTTCCTACGCTACGCCAGCTTATTGAAAGCGGTTTAATCGATATTGAAGCCTCATTAGATGAGGTTTTACCTAAGTTTGGCATTGAGCAAGCGCTTAACTCTTCTGTGAGTGGCAGCGTTCGAGATCTCTACGATTACCAATCTTGGATCGTGCGTCAAATCATCCCTTCCACTGAATCTGAAGACCAGACCATCATCGATGCAGCACGCTATGAAGGCGTGATTCAAAAGCTTGCAACGAATGCCGCTGGCCCCGTTACTTTTACAGGTAGTGTGCCTATTCCCGTTGGTACTGTCATGACGCATTCTGATGGCCGCTTATATCGAGTGACGCTATCTAATGCGCCAGGCAGTGGCAGCGTTTTGGTGGAAGTAGAAGCGGAAGAATCAGGCGCGGCGGGTAATCTCGCGGCAGGTGAAACGCTGACGTTAGTGTCTACCGTGCCAGGTATTCAACCTAATGGTGTGACGGGTGAAATTTCAGGTGGTGCGGAAATAGAATCCGTTGCTGAAGTGCTTGAGCGTTTGCTGTTTCGTAAGCGTAATCCCCCTATGGGCGGCGCGGTGCATGACTACGTGGCATGGTGCCGTGAAGTGGCAGGGGTTACTCGCGCTTGGGCTATCGATGCCTATCAAGGCGGCTCGACGGTTGGCTATGCGTTCGTCTTTGATGGCCGTACCGATATTCTGCCTAATGTCACCGACCAACAAGCGATGTCTGATTACATTTATCGCCATAAAGACCCAGCAACTGGCAGTGACGTTGGTCGCCCTGCTGGCATTGAGCCAGTGCCTATTCAGTTAACGCTGAAAGTGACGGATTTAGACATCAATATCACCCCAGATAACACAGAGCTTCGCGCCAGTGTGCAGACCAGTATCAACAGCTATTTTAAAACGTTAAGCCCTGCTAGTACCTTGCTTGTGAGCGCAGTGCGCACCGCAATTGGTACAGTGCCAGGTGTTGAAGACTATTCGCTAGATCTGAATGCTGACGTTCCTGCGGCTTCGAATGAGTTACATGAGCTTGGAGTGATCACATGGGCCACTCTGTAGAGCAATGGACAAACTCAATCATGGCGCAAATGCCACGAGGTATCTTGTGGCAGCGTTCAGCATCGTTAGACCTTCATAAATACGCGGCAGGCTATGCACCAAGGATAGAAGCGGTAGAGGTTAGCGCAGACAGTTTACTGTTAGAAATGCGCCCTGAAACCACTCAGCAACTACTAGACGAATGGGAAGCGTATTTAGGGCTTCCAGAGTGCCAAGTTCAAAACCAGACGTTTGAATCACGCCGTGCTGCTGTGGTTGAAAAGTATCACCGCAAAGGTGGCTTACAAGCATGGAACATCGACAAGCTAGGCGCTGATTTAGGATTTGATATCGAGGTTGAAGAAATCTTCCCTCACCACTGTTTACGTGGTTGTACTTATCCGCTCTATGAAGAGAAGTACCGCCACTTATTACGTATTCGCGTCAAAGGCATTACACAAGCTTACGCAACGTGCCTAGACGATTGTTTAACCCCGTTAGTATCTCAAACCGCCGCTATTCTGGAATGTACGCTAAACCAGTTTAAGTTAGGCGGTAAGTACTATGAATTCATCTATGAGGAGAGCGTGTAATGCATCCCTTAAATAATGGCTCTCAGGTCGAGAACGTACCCGCGCTCAAGCCAAGAGTCGGTGCAGCTGGATACTTCAGTGAGAGCAATGACAATGGCGCACCAAGCTATCCAGGGCAAGATTGGTTTAATGCGGTGATTCGTGAGTTTCAGACGGCATTAACAGCTAAAGGGGTTGCGTTTGATCCAGACAAGTTCGACCACCTTCAGAAACTACTTGAAGCTTCGGCGGTTAATTCACTTCAATATCGCGTTGGTCAAAAGGCCGAAATCCACTCTGCACAAATCCCTGATTGGTTATTGAAGGCTGATGGTTCCATTGTTTCGAGAACAGTAGATGATGTGCTGTGGGCTCATGCGGCAACCAGTGGACTTGTTATTGCTCAATCGACTAAAGACGCTAATCCAGAGCAGTACGCGATGTATTACGGTGATGGGGATGGTTCGACTACGTTTAGCCTTCCTAACTGGTACTTAGGGCATTTTGCGCGTGGTAATCCTGCTGGCGTGGCTTTAGGAGAAACGCAAGGGGATGCTATTAGGAATATCACAGGTACTGCATCTGCCTTTTATAAAGCTGTAAATATACCCTCTACAGGAGTTTTAGAGTCTACTATATATGGAAATACCCCCGCTGCAACGGGCGTACAGGGTGGCGATCCAGGTGCAAACTTTAATATAGATATTGATGTATCCCGACAAGTGCCAACAGCCAACGAAAACCGACCTAAATCTGGTCATATTAACGTTTGTATCGAACGTGGAAAAATCCCAGCATAGAGGTATAAAATGAATCAAGCAGCACACCATTATCACCCAAGTACATTACTATACACACACTCAACGCCGCTTAGTGTGCCAGCAGGATATAAAATTCCTCTAGTGCCGCAATGTTCTTTACTAGCTCCTCTTCCGTCATATGACCCTATCACTCAAGATTTAAAAGCTAATTTAGAAGACGGCGAATGGCAGGTGTTAGACAAGTACAAAGCAGTTACGGCTTATCATAAGCAAACTAAGATTCATAAAGAGTTTGATGATAAGTCTTTAGTCACCGAAGAGTTCACTCTTAAGGAACCGCCAACCCCTTATCATGACTTTATTGATAGTGACTGGATTGCTAACAAAGAGAAGGCGTTGGGCGTTAAACGAGCAGAGATAAACAATTGGCGTACAGCTTTAGAAGGTGAAGAGACTCAAACTGTTGTAGCCATTGATAGTGAGTGGGATGCAGGGCCTAGTGCTCGTTTACGCATCGATTCAACGCTACTGACAGCTGTGATGCCACCATACTGGACAGATGCTAATAATGTAGATCATGAAAGTATGACACTTGAAGAGTTGAAGCAGGTGAAAATTGCTATTAGTGAACTTAGCTTTGCTATCCACGATAGACAGCGAACAATGAAAAAAGAAGTTGAAGCACTAACAGACTTTGATGAGATTATTAACTACCCAGTTGGCTGGCCACAAAGTTAAACACTCTTTAAACACCATTTAAGCCTAGTATTTTGAGCACTTACAGTTGTGCGCAATTCGCTAGGCTTTGTTGTTCATATCGCGAGGTGCGCTACAGTTACTTTCTTAGGGTTAACACTGCCAGAACAAATTAGTTTTGCTGAATACCTCACTTATCAGCCAGAGGATGCAGAGCAGCCTGTAGTTTTGAAGGTTACCTTACAAGCAGAGCTACGAAACGATAAGGTTCGTACAACTATATTTTCTGGTCTTCCTACTAGCTTCCATGGCCTTAAAGAAATTGACATAGAGACAAGGGATAAACTGCGCTCTACCTACCTTCGACCTCTAAGAGATGCAGAAAAAGAAATGGACGCAGGAAAGAGCTCTAGAATTTCTAAGATCTTAAAAAGGCAATCAGCGATTGATGAAGGAGAGTCGGAGCTAGATTTTTCTGCTGTGTCAGAAGATAAGTTTGGTGAAGTAGTAGAAAAGTTAGGAGTTGTTGGTATTGCACGACTAGTTAACCAATTATTAGAAGGGCACCCCGCTGTAAATTCGACCACGAGTGATCTCAACGTTAACTTTCTCAAACCCCTTCAAATGCTTGGAGATCATCTTCAAGCAAACTTGGGAATAGGTCCAAATGCTGATGATGAAATGCTGAAGAGGCAGATGCTTGAGAAAATAGGTATAGCTTTAGATAATGTTGGCGGCAAGCGAGGGCTTGGCTCAAACAATCTATTATATATAGCATGTGAAATGCTATTGCTGTCTGACTCCAAAGATGAACTTGCATTGTTGATAATCGAAGAGCCGGAAGCACACTTGCATCCTCAAAGGCAATTGAAGTTGATTCAATATCTACAAGATAAAGTGGACAAGCATAAGCAGGAACACGAGGTTCATCTACAAGTTTTGTTATCAACTCACAGCCCTACTCTAGCCTCCAAATTACCTATAAAGTGCATGACAATGGTACATAAAGGTAAGGTGCTACCTCTGAGTGAAGCAGGCAGCACGGAAGGTGACTATACATTCCTAGAACGCTTTATTGATGCGACAAAGTCAAATTTGTTTTTCTGCAGGGGGTTGATGATTGTAGAGGGGGATGCAGAAAATCTGTTATTACCTTCGGTAGCGAGAATTCTAGACCACGACTTTACAGAAAACGGTGTGTCGATAGTGAACGTAGGTCACACTGGACTTAGCCGTTATGCTAATGTTTTTTCAGGTACAAGTGAGTACCCGAACCCTGGAATTAAAGTTGCTTGTTTACACGATTTAGATTTAATCCCTTATACAGCAGCAAGGGAACTTAAACTGGAGTCAGTGAAAGACAAAACTGAACTATCTGACTTGTGGGATAGCTTAAACACATCCTTAGAAGCAGGTGAACAGGTTGACTTTGAACCTCTTGAATCACAATTGCCCCAAAATGTTATTTCGGGCTTTGAGAGCAACTCCTTCGACCAATCTAAGGTAACCAGTGTCAATAGGGAGTATAAAGGGGACTTTGTTCATGGTTTTTACTCTGGTCCGTGGACGTTAGAGTACTCGCTTGCATTTCACGGCTTAGCGAAAGAAGTTACCATCGCAGCTTGCCTCGCCAAGGCCGAACCATCCAAGCGCTACGATCAATCTAATCATGAAAAAATAGTTTCAGTTGCCGAAGATTATTATGAGTACTTGAATAGGACATACAGTGAAAGTGAAGTCTTGGCGGGTAAGGTTTATGAACTCTTTCTATCATCTGTTAACGTTTCAACGCATATTAAAAACGAACACGCTGGTTTAGTTCTTAGCAGTAAAGCATCTAAAGCCGCGGCTGGACAACATCTTGGTCAGTTGCTCGAAATGATGGACCAAAAGTTAGAAATTGATGGTTACACACAAAGGGATCGAATCGAACATTGGAAGGGTTTACTTCCAATTGCAGTGGTGGAAGCAATTGAACATGTAATCCCATTAGTGTTTTCGGAGACTGAAAGTGAGTAATATTCGAAAGCTTTTGAGCTGCAATCAAGATTTAGGCGCAAATCCATTTACGGATGATGATATCCAGTGGGTTGAACGTATTCTTGGGCTGAATAATGGGTTTGACGAGCATCAGTTGCTTGTTCTACAAAGGCTTGATGATTTAGATGTAGAGGCATGTCCAGGGAGCGGGAAAACCACAGTATTAGTGGCAAAGTTAGCGTTATTAGCTAGGTACTGGAACTCAAAAACACAAGGTATTTGTGTGTTGTCTATGACTAATGCCGCTAGAGAGGAGATTCAGGAGAGACTTGGGGAAACTGCAGAGGGCCAAAAATTACTAAGTCGCCCACATTTTATTGGGACAATACACAGTTTCTTCAGTGATTTCTTAGCGAAGCCGTATTTGAACTCCAAAGGTATTGCAATTGTTAATATTGATGACGACTTCTGCCGCTCTCAGCGGCTTAGAACACTTCAGAAAGATAATTACAGTGAGTTGGCAGATTATCTTGTAGCTCAGCAGGTTGAGAAGAAGACTTGCATCGTGACAACTAAAAGAGAGCATACTCAGGAGCATCAAAAAGCCGCTGCATGGCTAGTTGAGTATGAAGCGAAAACTCTAGAAGAAAGGAGATATGGGATTCCTTCAAGCTGGAAAATTACCGATGAGGCATATAGCTTGGTCAGCGTTAACTTTGGCAAGGAATCTGATCTTGATCTACCAGAGCCAATGGAGAATTTGCTAAAAGAGTGTATTAAGGAAGTAGCTCACAAGGGGGTATTTTGCTTCAGTGATTTATTTGTATATTCAAAGGCTCTGATGAATTCTTCAAGGGATGTATTCCGAATTCTTAGGAAACGATTCCCATTGCTGTTTATCGATGAAGCCCAAGATACATCTAGCTCACAAGCTCTTATGCTGCATGAATTGTTCTCGTCCTACATTCATGAGCTAGAACCGGTTACTAGACAGCGATTTGGTGATGCCAATCAGACAATTTATACATTTGAACCACCAATGCCTGCGGATGGAATAGATCCATACCCATCACCTGACATTGGTAGGCTCACGCTTCCAGTTAGTCATCGATTTGATATGAGTGTGTCTGATATAGCATGTAAGTTCGAAACTCACCCTCTTAACCCTAAAATGCAAGGTGTAAGGCAGGATGATAAAGGGGGAAGAGGTCACTGTATCTTGGTATTCAATGAGGACTCTAGAATGGCTGTGATTCCGGCATTCGCAGAACTTGTTGCTAAAGAAATGGAAGAGCTTAACCTTGACCTAGCAAAATTAAGAATTTGTTCTCACATACAAAAAGAAAAAGATACAGCAGTGTCTGAAGGTGACTACGCAAGAACGATTAGAGATTACTTTACCCCTTATATAGCTGACAAGATGACGAAAGATTACCAGCAACATAAAAATCTGATTAGTTACCTGCGTCATGCTCGATATTTGGTTAGGGAGACTGAATGCTTGAGTTCTGGTCTCGAAAAAATATCGGAAGGTATTTTAAAAGGGTGTTATTTGGTAAGTGTAGGTGGTGAACACACTAAAGGGACTCGTTTCGCCAAAATAAAATCAGCTCCTAATAAGTACAGGGCACTCGTTAGAGAGCTTAATGAAGATTGTGCAAAAGATTTCTCAAGTAGAATCATTGGGGCACTCACAGCAAAATCGGACGTAACTGAACATGAGTGGAATGTCATTACTTCAATCACTGCTAGGGTTATCACGTTCTTATTGGGAGTAGAAGAAATCGGTTCTTCTTTCGAGTTCCTCGTGTGGGAAAGTGAAGACGATACCTCCCCAAGCAATGACACGGGAGCCGTTGATAGAACGAATATATATAGACATGAGCTTTTGCCATCGAAACAAACATTAGATTTCAAATTAGGCACAATCCATTCAGTAAAAGGGCAAACGCATACAGCTACGTTATTGTTAGACAGTACTAATCGAGGACCGATTTTGGGCCAACTTAAGCCTTATTTTCTGGGCCTAAAATCGACATCAGAAGCGACGAACCAACAGAAAAGTTGGTTAAACACCCTATATGTAGGCTTAACAAGGCCGACACACCTAATTTGTGTGGCAATTCCTGAGTCTCATAAAGGTGTGGGGGCTCGTACAGCGACATGGACTGAAGAGGAGCTGTTAGTACTTAAATCCAATGGTTGGAAAGTCGCGAAAGTCAAAGGGGATTCGTCTTTAGAGTATTTATAAACTTTCTGGACAGGCTAAATTGACCTTCTGATGGTAGTTTAACAAACTATATAGCCAGTATCTGTCCTATTGCGAGTTAATACCCCACTCTCTAACAAAAAAGGCCTCGCTATGCGAGGCCTTTGATTTTTCTATCTATCAGAAGAGATTAGTCGCGAAGTGCTGCGCCGAATTTCTCTGAGATTGAAGCTACGATAGCATCTACTGAACCAGCGATGTCTGCATCTTCTAGTGTGCGCTCTACAGACTGTAGGCTAAGTGCGATTGCTAGGCTCTTCTTACCTTCTTCAACGCCTTGACCAACGTATACGTCGAACAGTTTAGCGCCTGTTAGGAATTCGCCACCAGCTGCGATACACGCTTCTACGATGTCGCCAGAAGCGACTGCTTCGTCAACAACTACGGCGATATCACGACGGTTTGCAGGGAACTTAGATACGGCTACTGCTTCTGGAAGCACGCGAGTGTTGATAGCTGCCCATTCGATTTCGAATACGATAGTACGGCCGTTAAGACCAAACTTACGCTCTAGTTCTGGGTGAACAGTACCAATGATACCCACTTCCCTTTCTGTTTCTAAACCAGCGTCTACCACGATAGCCGCAGTTTGACCTGGGTGAAGTGCTGGGTGCTTCGCTGCTTTGAAGCTGTATGCGATTTCGTTTGCAGAAAGCTCAAGAACGGCTTCTAGGTCACCTTTAAGATCGAAGAAATCTACAGTGTTAGTTGCAATGTCCCAGTGCTCTTCGCCACGAGTACCAGAGATAACGCCCGCAAGCATCATTTCTTGGCGCATGCCGTTTTCAGCAGTTGCTTCAGGGATGAAACGCAGGCCTGATTCGAATAGACGAACGCGAGACTGTTGACGCTTCTGGTTGTGAACAACTGTGTTTAGCAGACCTTGGATTAGGCCAAGACGCATTGCTGACATGTCCGCAGAGATTGGGAATGGCAGGATTAGCGGCTCAACACCAGGTACAACAAGCTTTTGCTGTTCTGGTTCTACGAAGCTGTATGTGATTGCTTCGTGGTAGCCACGGTCTACAAGAAGGTCACGAACGCGCTTAAGCGGTTGGTTAGCTTCTTTGTGGTCATTCATTTTAAGTGCCGCTTTAGGCGCTTGGTTTGGAATGTTATCGTAACCGTAGATACGACCTACTTCTTCAATTAGGTCTTGCTCGATTGCGATATCAAAACGCCAAGATGGAGACGTTGCCGTCCAACCTGCGTCTGTGCTCTCGCTCTCTTCAACAACAGCTACTTCACAACCTAGGCGAGTAAGAATTTCCACTACGTCTGTAGATGGGATTTCGTGACCTAGTAGGCTGTCTAGCTTAGCGCGACGTAGAGCAACTACATTTGCTTTAGGAAGATCAGCTTCAGATTCGCTGCCGTTTACTGGCGCAACTTCACCACCGCAGATTTCAACTAGAAGCTGTGTTGCACGCTCCATTGCTGCTGCTTGAAGTGTTGAATCAACACCACGTTCGAAACGTAGAGAAGAATCAGTGTGAAGGCCGTAAGCACGTGCGCGACCACGGATGTGATCCGGTGCGAAGAATGCAGCTTCAAGAAGTACATCTGTTGTTTCAGTAGTAACACCTGAATCTTGACCGCCAAAGATACCAGCGATTGCTAGTGCTTTGTTTTGGTCTGCGATAACAAGTGTGTTGCTGTTTAGTTCAGCTTCGTTGCCATCTAGAAGTGTTAGCTTTTCGCCCTGCTCTGCTAGACGAACCACGATACCGCCTTCGATCTTAGCTAGATCAAATGCGTGCATTGGTTGGCCTTGCTCTAGCATCACGTAGTTTGTGATGTCTACAACTGGGTCGATTGAACGGATACCACAACGGCGCAGTTTTTCTTGCATCCAGATTGGAGATTCCGCTTTCACGTTTACGTTCTTAACCACACGGCCAAGGTAACGTGGACAAGCATCAGTTGCTTTAATTTCAACAGATACTGTGTCTTCAATGCTTGTTGCAACAGCTTCAACTGTTGGCTCTGTAACGTCTGCGCGGTTTAGTACGCCAACTTCACGAGCAAGGCCACGGATGCTGAAGCAGTCTGCGCGGTTTGCTGTTAGGTCTACGTCGATAGTTACGTCGTTAAGCTCAAGAAGCTCACGTACGTCCATACCTAGCGTTGTGCCTTCTGGTAGCTCAAGGATGCCGTCTGACTCTACGTCGATACCTAGCTCAGAGAAAGAACAAAGCATGCCGTGCGATGGAACGCCACGTAGTTTTGCTTTCTTGATTTTGAAGTCACCAGGAAGTACTGCGCCAACTGTTGCTACTGCTACAGTTAGGCCAAGACGACAGTTAGATGCACCACATACGATGTCTAACAGCTCTTCTTCGCCGATATCAATTTTAGTTACTTGTAGTTTGTCTGCGTCTGGGTGCTGACCGCACTCAACCACTTTACCTACTTTAACGCCGGTGAATTCACCAGCAACAGGTTCTACATCGTCAACTTCCAAACCAGCCATAGTGATTTGGTGAGCTAGCTCTTCGCTGTTAATTGCAGGTTTAACCCACTCGCGTAGCCAAGATTCACTGAATTTCATAGTTTTGACTGCCCCGGATTACTTGAATTGTTTAAGGAAACGAAGGTCGTTCTCGAAGAACGCACGAAGGTCATTTACGCCGTAACGAAGCATCGTTAGACGCTCTACACCCATACCGAATGCAAAACCAGAGTATTTCTCAGGGTCGATGCCAACAGAGCGAAGTACGTTAGGGTGAACCATGCCACAGCCTAGAACTTCTAGCCATTTGCCATCTTTACGTTTCACGTCAACTTCAGCTGAAGGCTCTGTGAACGGGAAGAATGAAGGACGGAAACGCACTTCAACTTCTTCTTCAAAGAAGTTACAAAGGAAATCGTTAAGAATGCCTTTAAGTTGTGCGAAGTTTACGTTCTCATCAACTAACATACCTTCCACTTGGTGGAACATTGGCGTGTGAGTTTGATCGTAGTCGTTACGGTAAACACGACCCGGAGCAATGAAGCGGAATGGCGGTTTGCCGTTTTCCATCGTACGGATTTGAACACCAGAAGTGTGCGTACGTAGCATTAGATCAGGGTTGAAGAAGAAAGTATCGTGATCAGTACGAGCTGGGTGATCGTCTGCGATGTTTAGTGCATCAAAGTTGTGGAATGCATCTTCGATCTCAGGGCCAGACTCAGTGCTAAAGCCAAGCTCACCAAAGAACTGTTCGATACGCTCAACTGTGCGTGTAACTGGGTGAAGACCACCGTTCTCAATGCGACGACCTGGTAGGCTCACATCGATAGTTTCTTCAGCTAGTTTCGCTTCAAGCTCTGCACGTTGAAGTGCGTCTTTGCGAGCTACGATCGCTTGTTGAACAGCACCTTTCGCTTTGTTGATCTCTTGACCAGCAGTGCGACGCTCTTCAGGTGGAAGTTTACCTAGGCTTTGTAGTTGAAGAGTTAATTCACCCTTCTTACCTAAATACTGAACTCGCACTTCATCAAGTGCGACTAACGAATCTGCTGTATCAATAGCAGTCGTTGCATTAGCAATGATCTCTTCTAGATGTTGCATCATTTCCTCATCTACCAGTTGGTAGTGTCCGTATCGGATGATTAGTTTTTTTAGATAGCTACACATAGTAATCAAACACGCAACCAATGCCAAATTGAATCGCTAAAAGAACAAGTTATTGACTAAAAACACGGCAAATTTAACGTTAGAAAACAGAATTTCATTGAAATCGATTAAATCAAAGAAAAACCGATACAAAAACGTCACCAAGTGAGACAGTTTGATTACATTCACAAAACCTTGTTTGAGGGGTGATGTTAGGAAGAGAATAGTTGAAGAGTGGGATTGAGAATTGAAACCAAGGAGCGAGGTTTGAAGCCACCGATCCTTGGTTTATTCGTGGAAAAGCTAGATTGGAACGTAAAAAATCGGAGCTAAAACATCGAGCCTTTAGAAGTAATACTCCAACGCAACTTCGACAAAATCATCTTTGCGAGCGAAGAACAACAAGTCCTCTGGGGTTTCGTTCTCAAACAGCCAAGCGTTTAATCGCCACTTTAGGTTGTTGTTGATACGGCTTGAGGCTTCCAGCTTTGCACTGTAGACATCACTGTTGTCCAAGTCTTGAGTGATGCCTGTAAGCACTTCGGTGCCGTCTTCATCATTCAAGGCGAAGCGAGCCCCGAGGAACACATCGTTTTGACCGATGGTTTGGGCGTTGTTACCTCGGCTGTCATACAGGTATTCGGCAATGAAGCCGATGTCCCAATACGACTCAAGCGCCCCAACCCATGTGTATTCAAAACCGGTCGCGACACCTGTGTGGTTGTCGTAGCTATCGCGATAAATGCTTTCAAGCTTCCATAACCAATCACCCATAATACCTTGTACATCGAGTCCGAAATGCTGCATTTGCGCGTAATACGGCTTGAGTTGATTGCCTTCTACACGATAATAAGGGTCGCGATTTGTGCCGCCTAAATAACTTAAACCGACATCCCAATCGCCGTACATTTGGCTATAGCGCAGTGCCATATCAACGTGCTTTTCTTCTCTCGAAGATTCGTAAAGCGCATCATCCGATACAGGCACGGTTGGCCTTAACCGACCGTCTTCCCCAGCGAAGGTACGCTCACGAAAATACGGCAGTAACATGGCATCGATGGTTCCCCAGTCTTTGATTGAGGTAAAGTGCACCATAGGCTGACCTAACTTCGACTCACCATCGACCGATTCAATGGCATCGGTTTGATTGACCACATCGACCAAATGCGCCGATTCGGTCACACCCCAGAACACCTTGCCGACACCCGCTCGCAGTTCATAATCGTCCCAATAATTGAGATACAGAGCTTCACGAACGTCGCCATGGGTACGCTCATCGTCTTCGCTGTCTAGACGATAAAACGGCGTGAAGGTAAAGCTGCCATTGCCCTCTTGTTGCTCCCAATAAAACTCTGGTTGCAACACCAGTGAGCTTTGTCCTTTATCTTGCCCTTGCAAACCGTCACTAAAGAACTGCCTGTGTTCGAGGTTAACCTGCCCTGCTAGCTCTGGGGTGACCTGTTCTACGAACTCAGAGCTAAAACCAGCCGCCACACATGGCAACGACACCTGCATTAGCCCAACTGTCGCCGCCAAGGTTAAAGATAACTGCGTTCCTGTTAACACAATCCTTTTCATATTCTTGCCTTACTTTGCACGTTTGAGTGTGTTTTTCTGGAAATCTTTGTCCTTAAGACCGGTCTGGAACGCTAAATCTGTCGTGGTTAGTACCGTGCTCTTGCCTGTTTGGTGGTTTTGCATCGACATAGTGTGCGCGCGCCAGTATTGGTTTAGGTATTGTTTGTAATCTTGGAACGACAGGGTTTTCAGCAATGCGCCTTTACGGTCGTAAAACTCAACCTGAACGGGGCGGTAATATTGTTGGTCTAGCCATACCTTCTGCATGGTGTAGCCTGAGTTTTTATCGGTCGGAACCTGCTCCAAAACAAAGGTATCGACGCCTTCGATTTTGGCGTCTTCAATGTAGTTAAAGGTATACTTTCCTAACTCGAACGAGCTCAAGTCTTCGTAAGCAAATTCACTGCCCATAAACGGGCCCGATTTGTTGCGTGAAGAGATGCGTTTTACACGTTTCAATGCAGGCAGATACAACCATTGGTCATCCGATTTGGTGATGTGTGAATGGTTCAAGAAAGCCGTGCCTTTTACGTCGCGAGGCTCATCAAAAATGGTCAGCCCTTTATCGCCATCGTCATCCACTTCTAACGACTTCAATCGCATTAGGCGCGAGCTACTTTCGCCTTGTTTGTTGCGAAGTAGCATTTCCATGGTCGCAACAGAATCGCCCCACCCCATATCAACGGCTTTGCGTTGCTCGGCAATCTCGAGGCCTTTCGCTGGGTCTGCTAATGCAGGGAAAGCCGCCAATGCGCCTATTGTTAACGTGCCGACGGTTAATGAGCTGGCGGTCAGTAATGTGGTAACGAATGATTGTTTAACGCTTTTCATAAATTTCTCCTTGAGTCAGCCCACCGCAGCAGGCTGACGATTCCTTATTTGGTTGAAGCAGACAGTTCGCCGGCTGGGTTAGCTTGCGCTGTTTTAGATAGCTCTGTTTTAGATAACTCGGCTTTAGATAGCTTTGATTCGTGCTGAGGTTTATCTGCATAGTGCGTCTGCTTGTCGAAGATCATCAGCAAGCTCGGTAGCAAGATGAAGTCGACCACCAGCGCTATGAAAATCACAATCGCGCTGAGTAAGCCCATGTCGGAATTGAGTCTGAAGCTCGACATCGCCAGTACAGAGAAACCCGCCACAAGCACGACCGTGGTGATCCACAGTGCGCGACCAACGGTGTGGAAGGCGTAACGAACGGCTTCTTCTGCTGATTTTCCTTCCATTCTGGCGCGTTGGTATTTACTCAAGAAGTGCACCGCATCATCGACAACGATACCCAACGTGAGCGTGACCACGACTGACAAACCCAAGTTGATTTCACCAGAGATCAACGCCCATAAGCCAAAGCCGATAATCGCCGGGGCAATGTTTGGCACTAAACTGATCACACCCAAGCGAACCGAGCGCAGTGCGAAGATCATCAGGCCAGAGATAAGCACTAAGGTGATTGGCAGAGTCGATAGCATGCTCGCCATGTTGGTTTCGCCAATGTGAGCAAACATCAGAGATGGGCTCGACGCGACTACTTCATATTGAGGTGCATTGGCTGCAAACCACGAGTAGATACGCTCTTCGAGTTCCACCAATTCCACGCTGCCTAAGTTGTCGACGGTGAGTACCATTTTGATCGATGATTTATCGACGTTGATTTGGTTATTCAAGTCCAAACCATAAGGCAGAGACATCTCATAAAGTAATAAGTATTGCGCGGCAAGTTCACGGTTAAGTGGCAGTTGATAGTAGCTGTCGTCATCGCCGTGCATGTTCTTATTCAAACGCATGTAAACATCAGAAAGCGTTGCCACATGGTCGGTTTCTGGTTGAACGCGTAGCCACTCAGTAAAGTCACCAATCGCTTGTAAGAACACAGGATCAGCAATCGCTTGAGACTCGTTGGTTTTGACCGCAATACTAATGGTGGTCATGCCGCTTACAGTCTCTTCCATGAAGTCGGCCGCTTGTCTGAATTCGCTTGAGGTATCGAAATACTTCACCGATTCATCATTCACTTTGTTCAACGGAATTAACGCCGCAGCACCAACAATCACAAGAGTAGAAATAGGCAGCAGTGCTTTACGGTTAGCAACGACAAAATCGCCGAGCTTATCCATGAAGGTCACTTTATCTGCCGCCAATGGATTTGCTGGCAAGCTCTTAACTGGCAACAGTTTTAACAGCGCAGGAAGCATGGTCACAGAGAGGAAACACGCGATGATCACGCCCAATGCCGACAAGTTACCGAAGTCTCGTAATACGGGAGAATCCGACATGTTCATCATCAAGAAACCAATCGCGGTGGTCACCGAAGTAATTAAGATCGGCATCGCATTAAGCTTGATGCTGTATTGAATGGCTTGTGCTTTCTCCATCCCGCGCTGCATCGCTTGTCTCATGGTCACAATCACGTGAACACAATCAGCAACGGCAAGAGTTAACACTAAGGTTGGAACGTTAACCGTTGCGGTGCTGAGGAACATCCCTGCCCAGCCAGACAAACCCATGGTCGCGACAATCGAGGAGATAATCACAACTAAGGTAGCCACCACACTAAAGAACGAGCGCAACATAAAGGTGAGGAACACCAACACCACCAACAGCATTAACGGCACGAGCGTTGAGCTGTCTTCTTGGGCCGACATCATAAACGCGTTGTTCATGGCAATGATGCCCGCTTTATGGAATTCGACATTCGGATAATCGGCTTGGTACTTACCAATCATGGTGTTGATGGCCGCGATCACTTCTTGCACTTCAGCAGTTTTATCCACTTCGGGCAATTGCACGGTGACGTTAACAATCGTCACATCACCAGAGGCCGACACCAATGCGTTCTTGAGCAGTGGTTCGTTGAGCGCGATCTGTTTTACTTTGGCGATTCGCTCGGGCGTGTGCTCATATTCTTCGTACAGCAAGTCTTCCACCAAGAGGTCGTCTTCAACCGCTTCGGTATGCTGATAATTGGCAAGCGAATCGACACGGCTTGAGTACGGGATCTGCCACGCATCGACCGTGAGGTTTTGAATTAAGGTAAGGGTTTCTGGGGTGAAGACATTGCCATCTTCAGGTGCAACAACAATCGCGAGGTTGTCGGTTTTTGCAAAGGTAGTTTGGATCTCGTCAAACGCCATCAACTGTTTGTTGGTGCCTTCAAAGAAAATGTTGTAGTCCCCTCTAAAGTAGAGGTTCTTCGCCCCAAAAGCAGAGAGCATGATGATTGAAAAAACCACCAGCAGAACGATAAACGAACGCTTGGTCGGTATTGAGTGCCAACTGTTATTTAGATTATGAGCCCGTTGACCTGAGTTAGACGATTGACTATCTAAATCGGGTTTTTTAGTTAAACCGAGGTTACTAGTTAAATTGGGCTTCTGGCTGTCATGTTCCATCACAGTCTCCATTTGTGACGATTCGTCATTGTTGTGTCTTAAAAAGCCAGCCGAAGCTGACAAAAAACACAATTCTTAGTCATACACTCAAGAAAACCAAAACCACGTTAGGCCAACTTAAGTTTATGACGAATCGTCACAAATGGTTATTAATAAACCCACATGAGTGGGCTTAATGGAAGCTTATCGACCTACTGATTCTAAGTAGGTGATTTCTTCACTGAACAGTTCTTGTTCTACACGACGCCAAGTTTTGCGGTAATCCCAATCGCTAGAAAGGGGCTGCCAATTTAGGCCGTCTAGTAGCATGTTCGCGTTGTGTAATACTGAATACGGGTCTTGTAACCGCTTAATACAATGGCTGTTTGATGCGTTCTGTGACAAAGCATTTGAACCAAATGCGATTGACCAGTTAGCAAACACGATGGCATCTGAACCCACACCAGAAGAGAACTTAAGGTCACCGGCTTCTACTGCTCGGTTTACCATTGAATCGGCTTGTTCAATCACCAACTCTTCCAGTTCATTCATCTCGGTTACACGTACACTAGACGCTTTCTCTAGTACCCACGGGCTTTTCGCCATGATCGCACAGGTTGATAGTACCGGTTCCATGCGAGCATAGATTCGGTAAGCAACGTGCAGTGCGACAATCTTTTCACGTGTGTTGCCTTCAAACTCTCCAGAACGAGCAAACATCAATGCCTCGGTCTTTAAAGAGTGAATACACAAGGCTAAAACCACGTCTTCTTTGCTGCAAAAGTGATTGTATATCGTACCTTTAGAATAAGAACTTGCTGCCGTTAGCCTATCCATCGTGAGGTTTCCGAACCCTTGTTCTCGAACCAGATCTTTTGCTAACAACATCAATTCTACTTCTCGGTCTGCTATAGACTGCTGCTTTTTAGACAACACGCCTTTGCAACCAAAGATACCTTGTTTATCGCCTTTACAACCAAAGCCAAACATAATTTCTCAGTCCGTATTTGAGCTTAGCTATCATCTAAGCTTCGCCAGTATTTAAAACGCTCCTATCCAATATATTAACACGAATAGTAAATTCATGTAGTTAACCATTTTGTGACGCTTCGTCATTTCTGACTTATCGTCATAATAGCGCAAATATTGATCATATCAAGGTGTTTCATAAAATTAAATTCACTTTATGAATAGATGAGAAAACCATCAATAATCACATCGCGTTACTCACCAGCCTGCCGTCATTAACTGGCATAGCATCAGTAACCAACATAAGATCAATAACCGACACAGCATCACTAACCAACGCGGCATCACTAAACAACGCAACATCACTAACCAACGCAGGAAGAAGCGCCTTAGTTTGGCGAAACCAATACAAGCCCATTACGCTGTCTTCATCTAAATAGAGCATGATGGTTTAGGACAGTCAGCTATTCGAGCCGAATGGAGGGGTACGTAAACCACGAGAATGAGTGAGTTCAGGTTCACTTTTTGGTGCAGACCTCTCCTTATGGTTAATATTTGGCTTACTAATGCCGTTTTCTACTAAGTTGCTATAAATTAGGTAAGGGGTGACTTACAATAGTGACAACGACTTACCTTTTTTGAGAACACGATATTGAGCGCCAAATATTCTTATTTAGCTTGGCAAGTGAATACTTCTAGCCCAGCAGAAAAGCTTGTTTTATTGATGCTTGCAGACGGTGCTGACGAATTCGGCTACACCAATGTGTGCTTACAAACAGCAGGTCAACGTTGTGCTCTCTCTACGTTTGGTTTAGCCGACTGCCTTAAGTGTTTAGTCGACCAAGGTTTTCTCGATAAGGTAAAAGTAGATTATCGAGATCAAAAAGAGATTCACGTTTTCAAAATGCTCATTGAGCAAGAGCAAGCTACGGCGCACGTTGAGGTTCAACCGACCAACAGTATTCCTGTCTACTCTACGGCACCTGCACCTGCACCTGCACCTGCACCCAAGTTTCAGCCTGCTCCGGCACCGATGCAACACATTCAGCATGCCCCTCGCCCACAAGGCCGAGGCTCAATGAACAGCAACACCGTATCTACTCATGATCTCAACGAAGAAGAGATACCATCATGGGCAGAACGTGCGTTTAAATTCTCCGGTTTGACCGGTGACCATAGTTTAGTATGGAAGAAATTTGTCCTCTGGTATAAAGCCAAAGCCAATGAATTAATGCCACTATCTCGGATTGAATCCAAGCTGCAGTACTGGCTAGTTAACGAGAAGCAAAATGAAAGACAACAACAGCAGAAGACCTCTCAATATTCAGGAAATGCAGGACAAGCTCAAGGAAATGGGTATAGACAAAAGCTTAGCCCATCTGAACGCTTCAGGCAGCAGCTCATTCAAAAAGGCAAAAAGCCAACCTTCTGAGCCAGCTTCACCTGTTGTTCCTGACTCTACAGGCTCAGTAGTACCTGAAGTTATTGAAGCACAGAGCACTGAAGTAGCGACACCCAATGCTGCCAGCACGGGTTCGTCTCAACAAGTGCCTGTTGTTGACCAAGATCCCGCTGAGTTGGAGCTGACCGATTGGTGTATCCATGTTTTCGGTTCTTTCTTAAGCGTGTACGAAACTCAGTGGGAATACCAATACGGTAGTGAGCCAAGCGGAAAGTTTCTTGAGTTTGCGCACTCTGTAGACTCAGACGGCCTTAACCGCGTGCTAATGCACTGTCATGAACGTATTCAACTTGGCAACAGTTGGCCGCCGCAAATGGGTGAGCTTTGGATTCTAAAGGATTCATTAACAGAAGAAGAGCTGCTTGATAGCCGCATTCGCGTGTTGTCACGCACAGCTGTTAACAACATTGAAAAGTGGCTTATCCAAAACAAGCTGTACGACTTGAAACGCACCGCTGAAAACAAGCTTGATGGCCTGTTTAAGAAGTACTATTTGGAAGCAAAACGTTTAGATGAGAAAGGCATGCTAGAAACTGAATTACCGCAGTTCCTTCTTGCTGCTAACTCCGTAAAGAACCTGAACGATTTAAAACGTGAAGAGTACGAAAGCCAACACGGCAAAGCGATTAACCCAAGAATTCAGAAAATTCTAAACAGTAAAAAGTAGCCTTCTACGGTCTACGGTCTACGGTCTACGGTCTACGGTCTACGGTCAGAAAATACCGTCAAGATTACCCGGTCAATAGATACAAAAATGCCAGCTATCAAGCTGGCATTTTTTATGAGTTTTACTAACCCATCAAACAATTATCCGACCGCTATTTACGATCGCCTTACTGATTAATTACAGTAGGTGGATAGTTGCGTTTAGAGAGAAAACGCCTGAGTCGTCATCTTTCATGTTGAAGTTTTGGTAGCTAGCGCCTACAGATAGTGGGCCAAAGATGAAGTATTCTGCGCCTACACCGTACATGATATCAACTTCGTCTTGCTTGAAGCCGTTCGCTTTAAGCTCATAAGAGTGAAGACCACCCTTCGCGTATACGTGAAGAGGACCAAAGTCGATGCTTGGTTTGATTGCTAGGTAAGTTGTGCTTGCGTCTAGTTTAGTCAGTGTTTGGTTGCCGTATTTAACACTGTCGAAAGAACCTAGATCCCAGTAACCCGCTTCAACACCAATAAATGGAAGGATGCCCGTACCCACGTGGATACCCATCGCTGTCTCTTCTTGATTACCTAATGAGTTTTGACCACCCATTGCGCCGCCGTACAACCAAGAATCAGCCATCGCTGTTGAAGATGCACCTAGCAGTGCTAGAGCCAATAACGTTTTTTTCATATTCGACCTTTTTCGTCCTGTTGGCAGGCCTTGCGTGGTAATGAATTGCCACCAAGTCGCCCTGTATGTAATAACTATTCAATTAGTAATGCAATAAGCAAGATTTATACCCAAACCTTGCCATTGCGTCTAGCTTTATTCGTTTAGCAAGCATCAATCGCGTTTTTAACACGCTTATCTGATACTGGGTAAGGTGTACCGAGTTGCTGTGCGAAGAAGCTTACACGAAGCTCTTCTATCATCCAACGCACCTCTTTTACATTTTCTGGAACCGCGATCCCTTTTGGAATTTTATTCAGCAGCTCTTTGTAATCATTCATTACTGAGTCCACTTTGATCATATGAAGGCGATCTTTATTCGGGTCAATCGGCAGTTTTTCCATTCGGCGCTCTATCGCTTTCATATAGCGTAGAATATCCGGCAAGCGTTTCCAGCCACATTCTGTGGCAAACCCCTTAAAAATCAAACCTTCTATTTGAGCTTTAATGTCTGAAAGCGCAAATGCCATTGAAAGATCCACACGCCCTTTCAGCTTCTTACTGATGGCGAATGCCGTGGTTAAGATGGTTTCTACCTGTTGAGCAATCTCAACAACTGTGTCATCCAACTCTGCACGTACGTGTTCTTTTAGAGCTTCAAACTGCTCTGGCTCCCAAACTATGCCGCCCTTCTGCTCAATCAGCTTATCAATACCACAAGCGATACAGTCATCGATAAGATCGAGCACCTGTCCGTATGGGTTGAAGTACAAACCGAGCTTAGATTTGTTCGGTAAATTCGAGTGCAAGTATTTGATCGGCGATGGTACGTTCAACAGAATTAAACGACGCTGACCCGATTTCATTGCAGTGATCTGCTCTTGCTCGGTTTCGAACAATTTGATCTCTACGCTGTCTTTGGTGTCCACCAGTGCTGGGAAGGCTTTAACATCATAGCCACCACGTTTCTGCTGGTAGACTTTTGGTAACTCACCAAAGCTCCACGTATGCAGGTTTTGCTGCTCGATGTCATCGTCTGCCACTTTAGAAAGTGTTTCTTGAACCTTGTCTTTCAGGCTCTCTTTCAACTCATGCAGGTCTTTCTGCTCTTTCAGTTTGCGCTTGCGATGATCCACAGCACGGAATGTTACCTTTAAGTGCTCTGGAATCTGGTCTAACTTCCAGTCATCACGTACCACTTCCACACCGGTCATACGGCGCAGCTCTTTCTCAAGGGAATCCAATAGTGGAGCTTCAAGCGGCGTAACACGAGCCAAGAACGCATCAGCGTAGTTTGGCGCAGGCACAAAGTTACGGCGTAGCGTTTTTGGTAACGACTTAATTAGGCTAATCACCAGTTCCTGACGTAGGCCTGGGATCTGCCAATCAAAACCGTTCTGGTCTATTTGGTTCAAGATAGGCAGCGGAATGTGTACCGTTACACCATCGTTGTCATCGCCCGGCTCAAATTGGTAGCTCAGCTTCAGCTTGATACCGTTTTGGTGCCAGAAGTTCGGGTAATCCAAATCAGTAACGTGGCTTGCATCACCGCGGAACAGCATCGACTTTTCGAAGTTAAGCAGCTCTGGTGTTTTCTGGCTGGTTTGCTTCCACCATGTATCGAAGTGACGGCCTGAAACAGCCTCTTCGCCAACACGTTGGTCATAAAAGTCGAACAGTTCATCATCGTCGATCAAAATGTCACGACGACGCGATTTATGTTCTAGCTCTTCTACTTCTTGCAGTAGCTTGCGGTTCTGTTTGAAGAAGGCATGTTTGGTTTCCCACTCTCCCTCTACCAATGCGCTGCGTACAAACAACTCACGGCTGACAGTGGCATCAATGGCACCGTAATTAACCAAACGTTTCGGAATGATTGGAATTCCGTAAAGCATCACTTTTTCGTGTGCCATTACCGCCGCTTGTTTCTTCGACCAATGAGGTTCGCTGTAGCTGCGTTTAATCAGGTGTTTCGCTAGTGGTTCAATCCATTCAGGTTGAATTTTGGCGATAACACGGCCCCAAAGTTTTGAGGTTTCCACCAGCTCAGCAGACATGATCCACTTAGGCTGTTTCTTAAATAGGCCTGACGCAGGGAAGATATGGAATCGTGCGTTACGAGCACCTTGATATTCATTCTTTTCTTGGTCTTTCATACCGATGTGCGAAAGCAGACCTGCGAGCAGTGACATGTGAATGCCATCGTAGCTGCCCGGCTCCGTATTCAGCTTGGTATCTAATTCACGCATTGCTTGGTGAATTTGGAAGTACACATCTTGCCATTCACGGATACGTAAATAGTTTAAATAATCTTGCTTACACTGTTTGCGGAACTGGTTACTCGACAGCTCTTTTTGTTGCTGCTTAACGTAATCCCAAAGGTTCACAAACGTGATGAAATCCGACTCTTTATCGAAGAAGCGCTTGTGCTTATCGTCAGATGATTGTTGCTTGTCTGATGGACGCTCACGCGGGTCTTGAATCGACAATGCAGAGGCAATCACCATTACTTCGTGCAAACAGCGGTTGCTTGGCGCTTCAATCACCATACGCGCTAAACGTGGATCAATCGGCAGCTTAGCGAGCTTACGACCAATTGCCGTTAGCTTCTTCTTATCGTCGCCATGGTTCTTGTTTTTGTTCGCTGACGGTTCAACGGTCGCGATCGCACCCAACTCTTCAAGCAGCCTTACACCATCTTGAATATTGCGCTTATCGGGCGCTTCAACAAATGGGAATGCTTGAATGTCGCCTAGGCCTAACGCTGTCATCTGAAGGATAACCGATGCTAGGTTAGTACGAAGAATCTCAGGGTCAGTAAACTCTGGGCGTGATTCAAAATCTTCCTCAGAGTACAGGCGAATACAGATACCTTCAGCAACACGACCACAACGACCTTTACGCTGGTTAGCACTCGCTTGAGACACTGGCTCAATCGGTAGGCGTTGTACTTTAGTACGGTAGCTGTAACGGCTAATACGCGCCGTACCCGGGTCGATGACATACTTAATACCCGGAACCGTTAACGAGGTTTCTGCCACGTTGGTCGCCAGAACAATGCGTCGACCAGTATGAGACTGGAAGATACGGTTCTGTTCACCCGCCGATAGACGTGCGTAAAGCGGAACAATTTCGGTATCACGCAAGTTACGTTTACTTAAAGAGTCCGCGGTATCACGAATCTCACGCTCACCGTTCATGAAGATCAAGATATCGCCTTGGCCTTCATCACACAGCTCATCAACGGCTTCAAAGATACCTTCGATTTGATCGCGGTCTGAATCACTGTCATCACCACCTAGTGGGCGGTAACGCGTATCTACTGGGTAAGTACGGCCTGACACTTCAATGATCGGCGCGTTGTTAAAGTGCTTCGAGAAACGCTCAGGATCGATAGTCGCCGACGTGATAATCACTTTCAAGTCAGGACGCTTTGGTAGAAGCTCTCTCAAGTAACCCATGATGAAGTCGATGTTCAGGCTACGTTCGTGCGCTTCATCGATAATGATGGTGTCGTACTGGCTTAAGAAACGGTCGTGTTGAATTTCCGCCAGTAGAATACCGTCGGTCATCAATTTGATTTGGGTGTTTTCAGAAATTTGGTCGTTGAATCGAACCTTGTAACCAACGAACTCACCCAACTGCGTTTCCATCTCTTCCGCAATACGGTTTGCAACCGAACGCGCCGCAAGACGACGAGGCTGAGTATGACCAATTAGGCCAAAACGACCTCGGCCAAGCTCAGAACAGATCTTGGGTAACTGAGTAGTTTTTCCCGAACCCGTTTCACCCGCCACGATAACCACTTGGTTTTCAGCAATGGCTTTCGCAATATCATCGCGCTTTTGGCTTACTGGGAGAATCTCTGGGTATTCGATGGTTGGTTTCTGCGCAGCACGCTGAGTTGCCGTCATCATTGACTTGGCAATATCTAACGCAATCTCATCGAAGACAGCGTGCTTAGATTGTTCGTTCTTGATTTTACTCGCGCCAGTAATTCGCTTACTCAAACGGAAGCGATCACGCATCATACATTCGTGGAGCGCTTTACGAAGAGATACTGGGCTATTCTGAGATGATTTTGTCTTTGTCGCTGACTGTTCAGCTTTCTTGGCATTTGCTTGTTCAGCATTTAATTGTTTAGCAGGTCGGTTCGATGCAGGCTTATTTGATTTCGCTTCGTTCTGTGGAGAACTTGGCTGTGCTGCATTCTTGTTGTTATCTGCTTTTTCCGGAGACGAAGTCAAAGCGTGTCCTATTCTTGTACTTATTAAACTCGCGCGATTATATCACAAGTCTCAAACAAAAAAGCCTGACAACAAAGGGAAAACCTTTTGCTATCAGGCTGATTAGTCACTCTCACGTTAGTAAAAGCGATGGAAGCGTGACGAACGCAAACCGAATGTTTCAAAAATCACAGTTAAAAACTAAACGCTAAAAACGCCTGTTATAAACTGCCTGCTAAAAAACGCGCTTAAAACTCGTACTGTAGATAAACCGTGTTGTAGTTACTGCCGCCTTTGATTCGACCAAACTGAGAGGCGTTTTCAAAAATAGCAGAACGGTGATGCAACGAATAGCCGAACCATAAGTTGTTCAGGTCATTCTTACCCACCAAATCGCCTACGTTTACATCGACCGAAAAGTCGAGATAATTAAGCAAGTGGCTCCCGTTATAACCCTTCTCTTTCATCTCTTTAGCTTCGATGTAAGTCAGCGAATCGATGTAAGACATACCTTCTGCCACACCAACACGCCATTGTGTCGGCCAGTCGAAAGTGTAATACGCTTTGATAGCGACAATGTATTCAGTGCTGCTTGACTGAACCTCTGAATTCCAGTGATGCGCGATACCCGGTGTTAAGTAGATGTCCAATGGGAAACCGAAGATCTCATCGGTTAACGGGTGACCATAGAAAAAGGAGGTCAACTGGTTGTTGTATTCGTCTTTCTCCCTGTTGAATTTCATGATGTCGCCAATATTCGATGGCGTCGCCCAGCCGTGCGCAACACGTAAATACGGCGCATTGCTCAGCTTAGGTTTTGGCGCTTTGGTTTTATCATTGAAAAAGCCAAAACCAAGGTAAAGTTCGCCTTGATAACGGTCTTCGACAATCGACGAATCGTAAGCGTTGTCATCCAGTCGAGTTACACTGGTTGAACCCAATAAGTATAAGTTCGAAACCACATGGTAACGCGCTTCTACACCGACATTCAGGTCCACACCTGCGCCGATGGTTTCATTGGCTGCTGAGTAATACTCGCTGTTGAAATCCGCACTTTTATAGCGCAGTGTCGCACGCGGAGTGAACTCCCAGTCTCCGGTTTCATACTTAGCTTTCGCACGTAAGTTACCGTGAAAATTGAATTCACTGTCGCTCATTAACTCCGTTTCGACAGACCAAGGCCCATCAAGTTGGTGAGTCAGTTGAGCACCAAAGTCCGTCGTATCACCTTCAATTTCATTCTGCTCAGAAGCAGGGATATCAATAAAGCGCATGCGAGAGATAGCATTAAGAGACCATTTCTCGTCATCGGGTTGATAAAGGTAAGCACCCATCTCAGTTCCATCAATGAACACATAGTCGTTCTTGAAAAATAGCATTGGAACAAAAGAGCTAACCGTTTGGTCGCCACCTGACGTGTCGTAAGGAATACTTGCCGTACGAAACATTGCAGCGATGCCCCACTCTTGCTCTTCAGCGGCCCACGCATTCGCACTTAGGAAAACGCTACTGACGAAAACAACGCCCGACGAAGCGAGAGTCGGTAAATATTTGAGCTTCATTCTTATGTAATTACTCTTTGTAATAAATTTTGTGTTACTGAATAGACATTTATTAGCCATAACGGCTAACTAATTTTAGGTTTGAGCGGCATTGACCGTTACAATGTAGAATATTCTCGGTTAAATGAAAGCATTGTGAAAGTCTCCGAATTACAAAACATTATAGATCACTTACCCAAAGATTCCGATCCGGATATTGTTATTGGTGAGGCATGGTTGCCCGAACGTTTGGTGAATACCAACCTAGACGGCGACATGCTATTTCTTGAGTTCGACAATGCCCCAGAAGACAATCAAGGGGATGAAGAAGGCCGTGGTTTTGTTGAACACGAAATTGCTATGATTCGTGAAAAACTGGAGCAAGTGTTAGACGACACATCCGATACCAAGACCAAAGCCGATGCCCTATTGGCAATATTTCTAATGGGTCATGAACTTTCTAGCTCGGAAGTTATCGAACTCCTTGAAGCAGATGGTTCTGAAACACCTGAGTCTGAAATGATCGCGCCTGACATAACAGAGCCTGAAACGAACAAGCTCGAAACAAAACAACACCACGACGACTAGCCACCAACGATTTTAGGTACCGTATTGAAACCCTCTACGACATCATCTCTTCCCCTGTTACTCGCCGGACCCATTTTAAGAAAAACGACTGCAACTGAAGTCGTACTTTGGTTAGCCACCAGCTCGCCTCTGACAGGCAGAGCCGAACTGTATACCCGTAATTCTGACGTAGAGCCAGACCAACCGTTTTATACCTCATCGCTTGAAGATCATGATTCGATTCAAATCGGTACACATGCGTGGGTAACGCTCATCCGCTTACAAGGCGAGTTCCCGACTAATACACTTCTAGAGTATGACGTTCACACAGAGTCAGGCTCATTAAAAGAGCTTGCCCCTCACCTTGTTTACAACGGTAAATCTCGCGTTGAGTTTAAGATATCGACCTCGGCTGATTACATTCTTCATGGCTCTTGCCGTAATCCACATCATCCAAGCAAAGACAGCCTAGTCGCAGCAGATAACAAGATTGCCGATCAAACCGTCGCTGAAAGACCCGATATGCTGATGATGAGCGGCGATCAGATCTACGCTGACCATGTGGCAGGCCCAACACTTGATGCTATTCAGCAAGTGATTCAATTGCTTGGCCTAGTGGGAGAGAGCTTACCGACTGACTCGCAAGTTAACCGAATCAACAGCAGTGACGCCTTGTTTGAGAGCGAATATCACTTATATCAACGTGATAAGTACTTGCCACACCACACCACTTCAGAATCCATGCTCGATAAGCTCTTCCCGAATCGTGGCGTACCGATTTTTAGCTCTACCGATTGTGAAAACCACTTGGTCACGCTGTCTGAGTTTATCGCGATGTACCTATTAGTTTGGTCACCGACACTGTGGCAGTGTGTCAATCGAGAGCGTTTAATTGAGAATAACTTCACTCAAGGCGGACGCCAATTAACACCGACTGAGCAGCAACAGTGGCGTAATGAAAGCGTCATCATGGATGATTTCATTGCTGGCTTACCGCAAGTACAACGTCTGTTCGCGCATATTCCAACGTACATGATCTTTGACGATCACGATGTGACCGATGATTGGAACCTTACCGTGGGTTGGGAACATGCCGTAGACCAAAACCAGTTCGCAACTCAAGTCATTGGTAACGGCCTTGCGGCCTACTGGATGTGTCAGGGCTGGGGAAATAAACCGGAGAGCTTCGACGAGACATTCATCGAGCAAGCAAAACAGCTTTTTGTCGATCAACCGCGCGTTCTTAAACAAACGCATGACGTTGAACAAACGGACAACCTTAAACAAACGAACAGTGAAACCGGCGATGCCGCGACTACTCACTCTGCTAGCGACATCGAGCCAAACAAGCATCGAGCCTTCATTGAAATGCTGAGTCGCTTTGAGGAGTGGCATTACACAATAGATACTTCACCCAAAGTCATTGTGTTGGATACCCGAACCCGTCGCTGGCGTTCGGAATCTCGTATGAATAAACCTTCAGGTTTGATGGACTGGGAGGCCTTGATTGAATTTCAACATCAATTGATGCATCAAGATAAAGTCGTGATCGTTTCAGCTGCACCGATGTTTGGCGTGAAGTTTATTGAAACATTGCAAAAGATGGCGACTACAATTGGTAAGCCATTGGTGATTGACGCTGAAAACTGGATGGCACATCCGGGCAGTGCCAATACGCTGATCAGTATCTTTACCCATACCAAAACACCGACCAATTTCGTGGTGCTTTCGGGCGATGTTCACTACTCCTTTGCTTACGATATCAAGCTTAGATACCGCCGAAATAGCCCGAACATTTATCAAATCACCTGTAGTGGCATTAAAAATCAATTCCCAGCGCCGCTGCTTAAATTCTGTGATGTGTGGGACCGCCTGTTATACAGTCCTCGCTCAGTTTTGAACTATTTCACCAAGCGAAAGCGCTTAAAGATCGAGAAGCGAAGCCCAGACAATCAAACCTTCTATCGCCTTTCAAACCGAAGTGCGATTGGTGAATTAAGGCTAGATGAGGATGGTAAACCACAGTCGATCACAACACTTAGTGGTGACGGTAAAACCACCCGCTTTCCTGAACCTTACTAGGGCGTGTTGACCTTTCGAGCTAATTTTTGCAGCGAGTTGCTGGGTATTTATACAAGGCAGAGGCTTCGATGTGTAGCTAGCCTACATGAGAAGCCGATAACGTAGTAGAAATGACCAGCAAACGCTGCCCGAAGGGTTCGGCTAAAAGCGTTTTACTCTTTGTTGAGGGAGATTTGCTTAGAATGACTAGGCTACTTCCCCCTCGCCGCGATTAAAACGCTTTTATCTCGAACAAAGTTTAACCGCGAAAGGTCAACACGCCCTAAACAAGTGTTCCTTATTGCAGACCTCTTCGTAATGTCAGTTTTAAGTAAAGACGCTTGCGATCACACTCCGTAGGCCCAATAGTAATAATATTCACCATAACTGGAAGGCTCTTATGTTTAACTCACTTACCTCGTTATTTAAACAATTAGTTGACGGCTCTGATTTAGGCAAAACGCCCACTGCCTCACCTAACTTAGCCATCGCCAGCTTGTTATGCGAAGTCGCTGGTGCAGACCACGCGATCAACGAATCAGAGCAACAAGCCAAACTGCACTTACTTCAGCGTTTACTGAACATAACCGAAGAAGAATCAAAAGCTTTATTAACACAAGCTGAGCCTCAAGTTGAACAATCTGTTTCTCTGTACGATTTCACTTCTCAACTGCGAGAGCTTTCGCAGCCGGTTCGCATAGAATTAATCAAAGCTATGTGGGAAGTCGCGCATGCGGATGGAGAGATTGACCCACTTGAAGATTCAGTGATCCGTAAAACCGCAGAACTGCTCTACGTTGACCACAGTGACTTTATCAAAACTAAGCTGAACGTCATCGGTAAAAGCTAACCAAAGGCTCGATACTCACGTTAAGTGACTGGATCAACGTAAACGGTCGCCATGCATGATGCCTTTGAGCTCTAGCGGCGTGCCCTTCTTAGTGACATAAAGGCCGCGCTGATTTGATACCAACACACTGCGCTTGCCTTGTGTTTGTTGAATGTATAAGTGCTTGATATTGAATGTCTGCTTATCTTGGGCCTGATCTTGATCCAATTGATAAAAGTAGTAATGATTCCCCCAGCGCAAGAACACGCCAAACATCTGCTTAGTTTGAGCGATATTCCCATCGATATCGTAACCAATGTACTGCATTTTGACTCGACCATTTTCCAATCGAAGTGATATTTTTTCCCAGCCTACCATCGGGTATTCTGCGGAAAATTTATAAGTACTTTTGGTTGCGAGCCCAGAAATTAAGCCTACATTTAGAATCACAAAAAACGTGAGTAAGATAGGCATCCAAAACTTACGATTCATATCACTCACCCTCGCTCATCGTCATTATCGTCATCGCAAGACAAAGATTTAAACTGGTGACTCATCTCTTTCCAGCGCCCGTTTATCAATGCGACGGCTTGGATATTCTGGCACCCAACTCCGATGCGATGCAGATAAAGCGAATCAACACCGAGTTCTGAGACGGTATTGAGTTCGGTTAATAATTCTTGATCAAAATTCAAACTGTCGTGATAAACATCCATGCCACGATAGCTCGTTTTATCCATAAAAAAAACGAACTGATAAAACAGCACGAGAAGAAGCGCGCTGACGACCATCCCTACGATACGAGATTGGTGACGAGTGAGAAAACTCTTAACCCTTCGCTGTTTATGAAGTTCCCGTTGTTGGGGTAATACAGACTCGCTTTTACTGTCATCACTGCGATCACTGTCAGTATTAAAAACCTCTAGCTCAACGGTTTCATTAGGAACATTAACTTGAGCTACTTGAGTTTGAATAGCAGAAATGGGTGTTGATAGATAACCACCAAGCTGTTGAGGTCTGCTAAAACTGTACCCTTGCTTCTGAACCGTTAAAATTTTGCACTCACAGTTCAGTTCATTCAACGCTGTACGAATGTTCTTTATCGCTACGTTTAGCGAGCTTCCTGTCACCACCCGCCCAGGCCAGCAATGTTCAAGAAGGAAGTCTCGGCCAATCGCTTTCGGGCTATTCATCACCAAATGTTCAAGGATCAAACTTTCGGATGAAGACAAGGTGACCTGCTTGTTAGAGCTCGAATTAATGAGAGTATTGTTATTCAATTCGATACCCGAAGCGTCTAAGGTGATCTTATCAGGGCTATTGGCGTTCATTTCGGCGAGGCGTTCATAAATAAAAGGTCATCAAAAAGGTGTTTATTTGGTCGAGCTAATACCAAACCATACATGGAAAAGAAGAGTAATAAGTTTAGTCAATAATTAAGCCAAATATAAGCTCAGCAAGTAACAAGATAAAATAACAACAAGGTGAGCCAGTCACGAAAACTCACTCACCTATGAACATAGCCAAGTTTAACTCTAAACTTGTCATAGTCCTATATTAAGACCTCGTCGTTACGCAATCTGAAAACGAGGTCACAATTCTGTTCTAGCGAAATTATAGTTCCAGTTTGAATCCAAGTTCACTAATCATAACTTCAGCGAAGCCTAACTTTACTGCATTCAACTGACTGGCAACTCCGCGAGCTTGTTCTTCGTTTTTAGCCAATATTGCCATTGAGTAAATGGGTCTGATCATCGCTTTTTGGTTTGGCTTCTCTTGAGCTATTTCTTGATGTTTTAAGTAAGCAGAAGTAATCACGCCTTGAGCGCTCCAATCGACAACCATTTGTAAATCTTGGCTGATAATCTCATCGACAATGAATTGATTCTCAGGCTCTGTCCAAGCGAGTTCGACTGCGTAGTTTTTGAAAGCGACGTCAGTGTTTAACCACTTATTACCGATGTCTCTGATTTCAGTCACCTCGACAAGCTCTTTAAATTGGAATGGTAGGTTACCAATCAACTCTCGAACGTGCTGTTCACTGTTCGCTTCAATCACAAACTTAATCATCGGAAATTTCTTGTCTCCGATAAAGCTTTCCGATACGAACATATCGTGTACCAAGCCCGCGTCAATTAAGTTAGCAAATGCTTTTTTCTGATGAGGCATCGCCTCAAATACCGCTTGAGCATCGTCGGTTTTCCAAGCGACTGACACACCGTATGCCGCAGCATGGGCATGGGTTGAAAAAAGAGTCGCTGAAAGTAGAAAGCTAAAAATAGCTAAAAAGGTTCCTAGAGTTGTTTTCATTATGTGGTTTCCTGATTAGTCGCGAATAATTTCATACAAGTTAGGGTCAGCAGAAACCCCTTCGATTTTTAAAGGTGGTAGCTCTTTTCTCATCACTTGTATTGCATCATGGAATTGCTTCTTACTCTCCCATTCAGCGACATTGATAAAGCGGTATGTCGCGTCCGAGCTTAAAGAGCGGTGCAGTTTGGTCGATAGGTATCCGGGTTGCTTCATCAATACGTCTCGCGCATTTTCCCAATACGTTAATGTAGCGGCCTCATGGGCCGGCTCGACTGAAAAGGTATTTATCAATACAACGGGTTGTGCCGAAACCAACGCACTTACGCTTAGCGCCCCCAGTGCCAATCCATACTTAATAATGTTCTTCATCCTATTCTCCTTGTTTTGGGTGAGCTAACGCTACCACCTAGCCCTACCCAATCAAGGTCGAGACCTGCGATTTAATATTAATTAAAAAGCTAAATTTCAAACCAATATTATTCACTCGTAAAATAAGCGATGTAGCCATTCACTATTGATAAACCACTTGTTGAAATTAGGTTTCTTGGGATAGTCATTGCCCTTAACGTGAATAGTCATTGCCCTCAATTTGGATCGTCATTACCCTCAAATAACAGGCACAAAAAAACCACCTAATAAGTAGGTGGCTCTTCATTTTAATAACTCACAAGATTCAGGCTAACTTTAAGTATTTAACCTTTCAGTATTTAACCAAGCGCCTCTCTGAAATACAAACGATTACAACATAGTCAGCGCAAGCTTTGCCAAGTTATAAGCGTCAACATAACCAGAGTGCTGACGACCTTCCCACTCAATGTTTTTCGCTTCTTGAGCAGCACGGTGACCAATACGTTTTTCTTTCAATCGATTCTGAACTCGATAAAGCGTGGCGATATTCAAGAACTCGCTGAACGGAGGTTCGATGCCTTTCTCAATACACTCTTTGTGTAAGATAAGGTCGTCACGTCCCCACGCTGCATAGATTTTTTTTGGTCCACCGAAGTTCTTAATCATCGACTTGATGACAGATTCTAATGGACGACCTTGCTTTTCGATTTTACGAGGTGTTATGCCCGTTAGCTCGGCGCAGAACAGAGAGACTTCGTCTTTCTCTGGCTTAACGTAGTATTGTGCTCGCTTGACGATAGTGCCAGATGCTAGATCAATTTCAGCAAGACCAACTTCAATGATCTCGCCTGTTGTTCCCACACCGTCTTCGCTCCAACAGCACATTTCCAAATCGAAACATACCACTCGATTGTGATTCATACGTCGCCTAATTCTCTCGTCAAAAATTTTGTCAAATTGTACATGAGCCCAATACAGAACTCGACCCTAGTTGCATCAAGTGCTCATTTAGCCTGCAATTGTAACGCGATTTCGGCCATTTGACTTACTTAGGTAAAGCATACTATCGGTTTTTTGAAGGAGCTCTTCGATGTCTTCTTTACTGCGGATGGTAGCACCGATACTTAGAGTACAACTCAATAGTTGACCTTTATGCTCACAGTGAGACTCGCTCACCGTATCTAAAATACATTCTAAATAACGTGCCAGCGCGTCGTGTTCAATGACGCTCGAAATGATACCAAACTCATCTCCTCCCATACGGAAGACATGATCGCCCTCTTTCAAACTGCCTGAAATCAACTGAATTACATGAACCAGTAAGGCATCACCAGCCGGGTGGCCAAATTGATCATTAATCCCTTTAAATTTATCGACATCAAATCCAATCAAGCTAAACGGCTTGTCACCTTGTATCGCTTTATCGAGCACCTTATTAAAGGCTCGTCGATTATAAATCTCTGTGAGGCTGTCATGATTGGCAAGAAAACGGAGTTCTTCCGTTCTTTCATCAATCATTTTATACAGGCGTACTTTTTCTTGGACTTGCAGTTTAACGATATAAGAAAGCAACAGTGAAATAGTCGTGCCCACGAGGGCAATCCCGGCCAACACCAGGTAACCATTAAACGAAATGCATGAGTCTATCTTGAAGTCGACAACCCATTCACGGTTAGTGAGTGTGATTTTCTTGGTGATATGTTGTCCAGTCACACCCTCATAACCTTTCGTTTCGAACAAGACAGGTGCATCTTCGGCTTCAAAACCGACATCACTAACGCGGACATAAACATTCATATCCCCAACCGTCGAAGCCAGCAAGTTCTCAAAATAGTATGTGGTGCGAACCACACCAATTACAACGCCGAGTAAGTTGTCACTCTCTCCCTCAAAGACAGGGTGATACACCAACATGCCACTCTTTTTTGTGTCTTTATCTAGCCCATCTTGTATCAAGCGAACTTTGTCTGAAATATTCGCCTTACGTGTCTGTTTGATATTATCTAGAACGAGATCAAATCGCTCTCTAGAAGAGTAAAAGCCAAGAACTTTGTTGTTTGGTTCTGTATTGGGGAAAATATCGCTAGCAACGAAAGCTGGCTGACCATCCAAAATGTAGCCATAGATTTTTGCTTGGTTCTTAGGAATGGTATACAGCTTAAAGAATGGGTACTTTTCTTTCATTTTCGCCGTGTGCTCAGCTATCTCGTCTGCGGGCACTTTTTGCATCCACTGCAAGGCAATTAAACTCTTTGAATCATCTATGGTTTGCTTAGCAAAGCGATCAAACTTATCCCAATTTTCAGGGTCATTTGCGTAGAAAAAATTAGCACCAGACCCAATATATGCCACATCATTATCTATAAAGGCTTCCAAGCTCAATGTCTGGTGAGTAGCAAAACTATCCAAATTCATATTCAGCGCACGCTTTTGATTAAGCATGACTAATACAAAGCACAAAACAGTAATCAAAAAACTGACCGAAAATACGACCAACGGGAGAGTTTGTCTCTTCAACCCTGTTAGTGGGTCAGTAGTTTGGGGCATGCGGGTTCCAAATAGGCTCTATTGAATGAAAAGTATATAACGGACGGAAATAATGCTCCATTCATGTTTAGTCCTAAATGTCACATTAAACGGGCATTTTGTAAATTTTACTGACCCCCATGACCAATAACCAGACAAATCTCGACTAAATTTCAAGCTAACACACTAAAAAGCCACTTGTTTGAAAACATTAAATACACCTCTTAAGCCTTGAATATGCTAGTATCCACCCATATTTATAGCTTGAAAGCGACCGTTTCAGTCTCGTGCTACCGAGTTTCTTTCCAATCTGTATATTCCTTTAAACCGACGAATATACCGTTAAATCAATTTTAAAGAGAAATCACTATGATCGTTGATTTGAACCTAATCCCACAAACGTTTGATATGCTTCACGCAGGCCTAACTGCATCAAGCGTTTTACTACTGCTTATTGCCGTTTCTCGTAAAACCCAAGTGGTTGAGAAAGTCGTAGAAAAGCCAGTAGAAAAGATCGTTGAAGTTGAAAAGCCAGTTGAGAAAATTGTCGAAGTAGAGAAAGTTGTTGAAGTTGAACGTGTAATCGAAAAAATCGTAGAAGTTGAATCTAAGCTGGCAACAGCACCAACAGATTCTGCAATGCAGCTACTGTCTATCATGCAGCAAGAAGCTCGTTTAATTGACTTCCTAAAAGAAGACCTAACTTCATTCTCTGACGAAGAAGTTGGCGCAGCAGCACGTGTAATTCACACTGGCGGTAAAAAAGTGTTAGCCGATTACGTGACGCTTTCTCACATCCGTACTGAAGATGAAGAAACGCGCATCACGGTTGTTGAAGGTTTCAACCCTCAAGAAATTCGCCTAACAGGCAACGTAACGGGCAATGCACCGTTCAATGGCACATTGGTTCACAAAGGTTGGAAAGCAACTGACATGAACCTGCCTAAGCTTGCTGAGAACTACGATGCATCTGTGATTGCACCGGCAGAGGTGGAGCTATAATGGAACACCAAACTCAGCCATCATCACACGAGTCTTCTTCTCAAGAACATACGCCGCAGACGCATTCACAAGAGCTATCTTCTCAAGAGCAACAGCAAGCGCCTAAGTTCAGTGTCGGTATCGATTTAGGTACTACACACTGTGTTTTGTCTTTCATCGACACAACAAATGAAGACGCTCGCGTTGAGGTGATGCCAATCCCTCAATTGACGGCTCCAGGTACCGTAGAAACTCGCAGCCAACTTGGCTCGTTCCTATACCAGCCGCACGAACATGAAATGAATGCGGGCTCTCGCGTTCTTCCTTGGTCTTCTGAACCTAAAGCGCTAGTCGGTGCGATTGCTCGTAACCTAGGTTCGAAAACCCCTATCCGTTTGGTCGCAAGTGCAAAATCTTGGCTATGCCACGGTGGTGTTAACCGTCGTGATGCGTTTCTTCCAGCAGGCAGCCCTGAAGAAGTTGAAAAGGTATCTCCGCTTAAGACAACTGAGTTGTACCTTGAGCACCTTAAAGATGCTTGGAACCACGCTAACCCAGAACACAAACTGGCAGACCAAGATGTAACGATCACCGTTCCAGCTTCGTTTGATCCAGCGGCTCGAGACCTAACGGCTGAAGCTGCGCGTAATGTTGGTTTTACTCACCTAACGCTTCTTGAAGAGCCACAAGCAGCTCTTTACAGCTGGATTGATAACAGCAACGATACTTGGCGCGATGAAGTGAACGTTGGTGACATCGTTCTAGTTGTCGATATCGGTGGTGGTACAACCGACCTTTCGTTAGTTGAAGTAACACAAGACGAAGGCAACCTAAGTCTGAACCGCATCGCGGTAGGTGAGCATATCCTACTTGGCGGCGACAATATGGACTTAGCGTTAGCTTACCGTCTGAAAATGAAGTTAGCTCAAGAAGGTAAAGAACTGGCTCCTTGGCAGGTTCAAGCGATGACTCATGCGTGTCGTGATGCGAAAGAAGCATTGCTAAATGATGCTGAACTTCAATCTGTGCCCATCGTTGTTCCAAGCCGCGGCTCTAAGCTACTTGGCGCAACACTGAAAACAGAACTGACTCAACAAGAAGTACAACAAACATTGGTTGACGGCTTCTTCCCACAAGTCGCTGTAACGGATCACCCGGTACAGAAAACTCGTGGTGCATTGACTCAAATGGGTCTACCTTACGCTCAAGATGCGGGTATTACTCGTCATATTGCCGCGTTCCTTTCTAAGCAAGCCAATGCGCTTTCTGGAAATAGCGAAACCGCTCAACAAGATTTCAACCCGTTTGCAAACATGCCCGGTATGCCCGGTACAGAAGCGCAAGGGTCAGAAGCGCCAGCAGCAGACTTCATCAAACCAACAGCGGTACTGTTCAATGGTGGTGTTCTAAAATCTAACCTACTTGCTGATCGTCTTTCAGACACGATCAATGAATGGCTAATTAATGCCGACGCTGAATTCGCTAAAAAGCTTTCAGGCTTAGACTTAGATCTAGCGGTTGCAAGTGGCGCTTCTTACTACGGCGAAGTACGTCGTGGCCAAGGCGTTCGTATCCGCGGTGGTATCGCTTCTTCTTACTACGTAGGAATTGAAAGCGCGATGCCAGCTATCCCAGGTATGGCTCCTCCAATGGAAGCACTGTGTGTTGCACCATTTGGTATGGAAGAAGGCTCAAGCGTTCAAGTTCCTAGCCAAGAGTTCGGTCTAGTGATTGGTCAGCCAGTACACTTCCAATTCTTCGGTTCAACAACACGTCGTGAAGACCAAGCAGGTACGCACCTTGATCACTGGGCTCCAGAAGATCTTGATGAGCTTCCTGAAATCCAAGTGACACTGCCTGTTTCTGAAGGTCGTCGCGAAGGTGAAGTGGTTCCGGTGACTTTGGCGTCTCGTGTTACTGAATTAGGCACGTTATACCTAGAAGCGATTGCCACTGACAATGGTCAGAAATGGCACGTTGAGTTCGACGTTCGTGAAGACTCGAATAGCGACTCAAACGAACAAGCATAATGAATCAACGGCACCTTAACGGGTGCCGTTACTTTATCAATGCGATTCCCTAGCCCTGTATTAAAAGCATTCCAAAGACAATAATAAGACCAAGACTATCCATTAACTGGTCATCACTTTGGCAGAATAAGGTTTTGTATGGCATCTCCTCGTTTTTTAGTCGGCATTGACTTAGGCACAACCAACACTGTGGTTGCCTACTGTGAAATCAACGACGACCTACAACATGCTCCCGTTTCTCTTTTCGATATTGACCAACTCATCGGCCCCGGTGAAGTGGTTCGCAAGCCGCTACTTCCATCATTTCGTTATCATCCCGCACAAGGTCAGATCTCCCCTTCCGATCTCACCATGCCTTGGGAACCGAACTTAGTTGAAGGCGATATTCAAAACGTCATCGTTGGTGAGTGGGCTCGCGAACTGGGCGCAAAAGTTGAAGGCCGCCAAGTATCCAGTGCTAAGAGCTGGTTATCTCACCAAGCGGTTGATCGTAACTCCGACATTCTTCCTTGGGCAGGCGCAACTGACGTCGATAAGGTGTCTCCTGTTGTCGCAAGTGCAAGCTACCTGAACCACATCCGTCAAGCATGGAACTACCGTAATCCAAGCAATAAGCTTGAAGACCAAGACGTTGTAGTCACCGTTCCTGCTTCATTCGATGAGACAGCACGTAAGCTGACACTCGAAGCCGCTGCTCTGGCTGGCTTAGGTAAGATTCTATTGCTCGAAGAACCTCAAGCCGTTTGTTATGACTGGTATGCACGCCACCAACAAACCGCTGCAGATGAACTTCAACAGATCCCGCTGATTCTAGTGTGTGATGTTGGTGGCGGTACTACCGATTTAAGTTTGATCGAAGCTAGCTTCAACTCAAGCAATAGCGATGACCAAGAGCTCGCACTCGACCGTATCGGGGTCGGCGAACACTTGATGCTAGGGGGTGATAACCTCGATTTGGCCCTTGCTCACCTTGCAGAGCAACGCTTCAATCAAAACAAAAAGCTGAATGCGTCTAGCCTAACCAAGCTTATTCAGCAGACTCGCGCCGCAAAAGAGAGCCTGCTTTCTGCTGATGCGCCAGACGATGTAAAGATCACCATGCTGGGCAGTGGTTCAAAACTGCTTGGTGGTACCAAGAGTATTGGTTTAACCAAACAAGAAGTTCATCAGATTGCTCTGGAAGGTTTCTTCCCACTTTCTGAATTCACTGAAGTGCCAGACAAACGCCGCAGCGCGGTGGTTGAGTTCGGCCTGCCCTACGCAGCAGATCCTGCTGTAAGTAAGCACGTTGCCGAATTCCTAGCGACCCACCAGCAAGTATCTAAAGCCGCATTGGAAAAGTCAGACTCTGTTGAGTTTGATGATACCAAACCTGCAATTCCTGTTGGTGTGCTACTCAATGGTGGTGTGTTCAACAGTGAACTGGTAACAGAGCGAATTACTCAGTTACTTGGCAATTGGAACGGTGCACCAATCACCGTCTTAGATAACCCTCACCCTGACTGGTCTGTAGCCCTTGGTGCTGTAGCTTTTGGTAAAGCACGCCGTGGTGCACAACTGAAAATCGGTGGCGGTGCCGCTCGTTCTTACTTCTTGCATCTACAAGAGAAGAACAAGATGGGCAAAGCGCTTTGTCTGCTTGCCAAAGGTACTGAAGAAGGCCAAGAGATACGCTTAAACAGCCGTCGTTTCTCGCTGACTTTAGGTGAGCCAGTACGATTTAATCTACTGACTTCAACCCACGATCAAATTGCTCATGACACCGCTATTCAAAATGGTGTGATGGTCAATGTCGACGCTGACTTGTTCTCCCCTCTTCCACCGTATATTTCAACACTGGAAGGTTCAGGTACTGCAGAGCTCCAAGCCAACCAAAAAGAGCGTGTTGAAGTGTTGCTTGCTTGTCAGTTAACCGAAGTCGGCACATTGAAAATGGAATGTGTGAGTACGGAAGATGACACTAAGCGTTGGTTGCTTGAGTTCGAAGTAAGAAACAAGCAAGGTGATGAGTCTGATACCGCTAAACTTCACCCAAGACTGGATGAATGTAAGGAATTGATTTCTCGTCTGTACAGCGGCAACAAGAAGAGTGCTGAATCGAAAGAGATCAAAACACTATCGAAAGATCTTGAGAAGCGACTCGGTAAGCGTGATGAATGGGACTTCACGACCCTTCGCCATCTGTTTGATACCTTTTCATTAGGTCGTAAACGCCGTCGTCGTTCAGAAGCACACGAGAAGAACTGGCTGCGTTTGGCGGGTTACTCGCTGCGTCCAGGCTTTGGCGATCCGACTGACTCATGGCGTATCGAACAAATTTGGGGCCTTTACCAACAAAACATTCAGTTCCAGAACCACCAAGGTTGGACGGACTGGTGGGTATTCTGGCGTCGTGTTGCGGGTGGCCTGAATCAAGAACAGCAAGAAACCATCTTGGCTGATATCGCGAAGTACCTTCACCCAGGTGCAATGAAGAACCCTAAGACAGCGAAAGATGCGCAAGACAATGGCTATGAAGCCATGGTGAGATTGGCAGCGTCCCTTGAGCAACTCGAGGTGGAAGATAAAGTTCTATTGGCTACATGGTTCTTGAGCAAAGCAATTAACCATAATCAGTTCGAACAGGCTCACTGGTGGGCTCTGGGTCGCTTAGCGTCTCGTACACCTTTATACGGAAGCCAACACAGCGTCATTCCAAGAGAGCAAGCAGAACAGTGGTTACCAAAGCTGCTTGACCAGAATTGGCAGAAAGAGCAAATGATTGCTTTCGCGGCAGTGATGATTTGCCGCAAGACAGGTGACCGACAGTTCGATATCTCTGATGACTACCGTGCTCAAGTTCTTGATAAATTAAAGCAAAGCAAGGTACCTGATTCATGGCTAACGCTAGTGAGTGAAGTCACTGAACTTTCTGAGAGCGAGTCTAAACGCGTATTTGGTGATGCATTACCAAGCGGCTTGAGCCTGATTAATAACTAGGTTTAAAAACGATTAGCTTTAGTTGTTAATGAGTAAAGAAGCTAACGAGAAAAGAAAAAGCCACTTTCGATTCGTTGAAAGTGGCTTTTTTATTGGTGGCTTAAGGCTGGTATGTTTAGTCGACTTATCGCATCTTGGTTAAGAGCCTTAGCCGTATTGCAGTTCATCATTGTTAATGTTTCGTTCCTGTTGGGTTGATAGGAAAATCCGTATTTTCATAAATATCAGATAACTTTTTCGGTTTCTTCTCTTTAGCTCCTTGGTTCAATTGATTATGAGTTTCGCTTAAAAGCCATTCCTCATGCATTTTTGCTGAATCCAAAAACTCTGGATCTTCCATTGCTTCCTTGCGAAGTTTATTTACACGTTCGAGAGTATCCCAAATCATAATACTTCACCTCCACTAAGGCAGTAATATAAAGATAGCTCAACCCCACAAAACTTCAACTAAGCCAATGAGATAGCGATCTCAATTTCGAAATTTAACTGCCTCTATGTCTGTAAAAATAGTCATCCTCAGCTGAGGTAAAATAATCGTTTCCTCCCGGTGATCTTCGAAGATCGTTAGGCATAAAAAAAGCGAGCTCAATGCTCGCTTTTTGTCTGTCTATCTGTTGATTGGATCGTCAACACTCGCTCGATTAAATCACACCGAACTTAAGCACGGTTGCCAATTTTAACGGTACCATTTGTAGCAAACCAAAGTGCTTCTGAACGGCGGCGACCTAGTAGAATCGGGCCATCATCGTAGAACAAAAAGTTTTTCCAATGCTTCTTGAAAACCGACCACTTGGTTTCAAGTACATTGTATTTTTCATAGCAAAAATAAACAGTTACGTCATCTTGCCAATCAATGAAGTTAAGGATTTCTTCTGGCATTTCAGGTTCATCGGCTTCCCAATTTGCCATCCAGCTGATCTCTTCATTCCAGTTCGACGCTTTGCTTGGCCAATCTTGCGAACTTAGTCTTTCTGCATCCGGGCTTTGAGGGCTCACGTTCTCTTTCCAAAACTGAGATGCTCTCGCCTGTGTCATTGGTTTTATCTTTTCCAAATCTTCAGCGGGTAGTGGCATTGACTGGTGAGTGAAAATCCATTTTCTTTGGTATTCTTCCAAAGTTGTATATGACATCAAAATTCCTCAAATATCTACTCAGGCTTATGGGCTTACCATGCCTATATGTTCTTTCGATACAGCGATGACTTCATTTTATTTATGTTCTCCGCTGTATCTAAATTCAATGTTTTACACTCACACGGAGCGTTTATCTTGCCAGTTTGGGTTTACCAGTGCCGTCAACACGTGATCTTCCCATTTACCGTTAATCTGTAGGTAATCTTTGGCAAAACCTTCTCGAACAAAACCAAGATGCTCTAATACACCCGCACTTCGTTCGTTGTGAGGCATATAGCCCGCCATTAAGCGGTGCATGTTCTGCACATCAAACATGTAGTCTTTAGCCATGCTCAAGCCTCTGCGCATGTAACCGTGGCCCTGTGCACTTTGCGCCAATGAGTAACCGACATTACAAGCGTAGAACGGGAAACGAGACAAATTACTGAACGATATGGTACCTAACATTTCATTTGAATCGGCATTAATCAACAAGCAATAATAGCCTAGCCCCAATTTATGGAGTTCGTTTAACTTAATCAGCCGTTGAGCCCAATCAGCTCTGTCAAAGAACGCATCCTCTCGGGTCGGTTCCCAAGGCTTAAGGTACTCTCTGTTCACCTGAAAGTACTCACTGATCATGCTCGCATCATAGATCTCAGCCGTTCGTAAAATTAGGTTGCCATCACGTTTATCAATACGTTGCTGCGTACTCGAATCTTCCATAGTCTTGTTCTTATTTTTGTCTCTTTTTACGTTACCGCCTCACTCTTACCGAATTTAGCAGTCTAATATCATCAACTCTTTCTGATACCGTAATCACGAAGCTTATTCGCTATTGAGGTGTGAGAAACATTCAGACGTTTAGCAAGCTTACGGCTTGATGGGAAAGACTGATAAAGCTTCTCTAAAATCTGAGATTCATAGTCTTTCATGATCTCGTCAAGCGAGCCGTCTAAGCTTAAGTTCGCCATTCCAGCAGTCATAGTGTCAAGCTGTGGCAGGTGGAATTGCTCAACCGTTAACGTATCTGAATCCAACTCTGTTAGTGCACGTAGAACCATGTTGTCTAACTGACGAATATTGCCCGGCCATTGGTAGTTGCCTAATTGATCGATTAGTTCTTGAGTCAACTTTGGTTTCAACATACCTAACTGCTGTGCGTACTTTGCAACGAATAGCTCCAGTAATGGCGCAACATCGTTTGAACGTTCACGCAAAGCAGGAATCGACAAAGTCAGTACGTTCAAGCGGTAGAACAGATCTTCACGAAACGAGCCCGAGTCGGCTAATTCAGAAAGGCGATGGCGCGTTGATGCGATAATACGAACATCCGCGTGCATCTCTTCTTCTTCACCAACACGACGGAATGAACCATCTTGTAGGAAACGCAGCAGTTTGATTTGTAGATGCGGGCTCATTTCGCCGATTTCATCTAAGAATACCGTACCGCCATTCGCTTGTTCAAAGATGCCTTTATGACCTTGCTCATGGTTGAATGAGCCCGGTGCATGTCCAAACAATTCCGTTTCTGCTACGTCATCAGGCATTGATGCACAGCTTAGAATCAAAAATGGAAAAGAAGATCGATTTGAACGGTTATGACACGATTTCGCCAGCATCTCTTTACCCGTACCTGTATCCCCTTCAATAAGCAGAGGTTGATCTAGCATAGCCAGTTTCTTAGCTTGACTGATCAAGGCTTTATGGCGATTAGAGACACCAACAAAGTGTTCAAAACCTAGGTTATTCTGTTCAGGGATGGCGTCTGGCGCGTTCATTTCTTGGTTACAAGAACGAATCGTCATTACTGCACTCGCCAGTACCGCCTCGTTGACATCACCACCTAGATAAATAGGCAGAATTTCAATAGAAAAATCTAGGCCATCTAGCACCACGACTTCACGATGACGCGTTACATCGCCTTCAATCCAACGAGCGAAGTTGAAGCTAGGAACGAACGTCGCTAGTGGCTCACCGATCACTTCTTCTTCTTGTTTGTTGAAGAGGTTCAATGCAGCGTGGTTTGCCATGTCGACTGAGCCTTTAAGGTCAATCGCAATCACAGGATCAGGTAGGTTTGCCAGCAGGGCAATCAGTTCTGTGTTATGCCTTTCGCTTGGCATAAACTGGATTTTACGTACATCCTTCACACCTGAAATTCGGCGAATTTCAGCCATAAGTTCACTAAAAGCATCAAAATTAATATCCGGGCAATTTAGGTAAATAATACCTTTAACATCAATTTCGATTCCTCTTAAATCAATGCTTTTTGAGGCCAAGATATCGAGCAACTCACGTGTTAAGCCGAGTCTGTCTTCACACAATACTTCAAGACGCACAAATAGTCCTATTATAGGTGTCAGGATAAGTTGACAGTAGTGTGAATTAAGCTCTAAGTTCAGTCAAGAAGAAGAGTAAACATATGTTTACTCTTCGCTCGCAAATCACTCAACTTCCTTGTGTATATAGACTTTATAGGAAGGTAATTCGCTTTATTTCCTACATTTCAATTTTAAGCACTTCGCTTTACTTTAAGGTAATGCGCTTTATTTCAGAAAGGACGGCTTTGCGAAGGTCGGATAGTTTTACTTTTCGCTCACTATGCCAAGGCATAGGACGCAGCAATGTCATGGCTTTTAAGCCCAGTCTCGCAGTGAGGATGCCGACACCGAGCCCCTGCCCAGCTCGAGCTGAGACTTTGCCTGCAAGATCCATCGAGACGAGATCCATACTCGCATCAATCGCGAGTTCACTGGCTCCTGCAGCGGCCATGTTGATTAACACCAGTTTAAATAGCTTTATACGAGACCAGTAGCCAAGCTCAATGCCATACACATCAGCAAGCTTGTCTATCATGGTGAAATTACGCCACGCCACCAGCAACATATCAGCAGCAGCCAATGGACTCACTGCAACCAAAGCCGCCGATTCGGTCGAGAACTTAGTGACGATTTGAGTCGCCACTTTATCTTGCTGAGCAACAACCAACGCATCGTACATATCCAACACTTCTGCATCACTGTGCGCCGGATTAATACTATTTCGCCACTTATCGTACGAAGGAGACTCAGCCACTATACCGCCCTGCTTAGCAATGTTTTCACAGAACGCTTTACCTTTACCAACACTCTGGCTTTGCAGTAGCTCTTCACTCTGCTCTTGCACACTGAAATGGTCTTTCAGCGAACGCAGCTTCCACAACTCTTTGCCTATTGCGCCTAAACCTAATGAAGCAATGGCAGCGATAAAACCAGCCCAGCCTAAAGCTAGCCAGTCAGCGGTTTGAATAGCTGTAATGACAGAGTCAATCGCCTGCCATCCGACTAGGCCAGAGAAAGCGACAAGTAAGCCCGTTCCAAACCACTTCTTCTTTTTGCTCGGTCGAATCACTTGTTCCAATTGCAGCTCAGCGTCTCCATCAAGGTCGGTTTCCACTTGTGGTGCAACGGGCACAAACTTCTCTTGTTCCGTGAATAACTTTTGAGCACCCAAATCTGGGGTAACTTCATTCTTATCCGGCTCATCGAACGAGGTCTTTAAAGGTTCATCAAAGACCTGTTTCGTTTTTAATTCACTCATTTTGATTACCTCAATTACTTCAACTTGTCGCCAATGAGATACTCTAAAACCTTGTCGACTCTCAGATGCTGACAAGGCTCGTCAGAGTGCTGCTCCATCGGCCTAAAGCTCGTAAAATCAAACTGGTTGGTTTCCCAATACTGTTTGTTTGGCAGTTTACGCGGCACCTCTCCCGGATACATGGTTTGAGGGACATTATCCAAAGTCACACCTTGCAACGCCGGAACATTGTCTGAGCCTGACGAGATATAACCCGCGCTGGTCGCTTGAATAGACGCAATGCTCATGCAACTCATGTCGATGTGTTCAAACGCCGCCTGTTGCCAAGCAGGGTGTACCATCTGCTGTAACAGCGATACCAAGTTCGGATGTTGATCCGGTGTCACATGGTCAGCCTTAGTGGCAGCAAACAAGATCTTGTCAATCTTCGGCGCAAACAAGCGTCTTAGCATATTGCTTCGCCCGTACTTAAAGCTCTTCAATAACTGTTCTAACGCACCACGCATGTCCATGAAAGAGTCATAGCCTGCGTTAAGTGGTTGTAAGCAATCCACCAGCACGATTTGTCTGTCGAACGTGGCAAAGTGATTCTTATAGAACGCCTTTACGACTTTCTGTTGATACTCTTCATAACGCGCTTTTAAAACCGCATAGTTGCTGGTTTTTGAGAACTTACCCTCGGGAGCAGCGCACGGGAAAAATTGCAGCACAGGCGCGCCTTCAAGCTCACCCGGCAACACGAATCGACCCGGTTGTACCCAGTGCAATCCGTTATCCTTACAAGTATGAAGGTACTGAGTATAGCTATCGGCAATCGCGACCAGTTTCTTTTCTTCTGCTTCGGCTAGCAAGTCAATGTCGCCACGTATTGTGTTCCACTGTTGCGAATAGGTTTCTCTATCGTCTTTCAACGCGGCAAATTGAGATTGACTCCAAGTATCAAAATCCATGTCCAACAAAGGTAAATCAAGCAGCCATTCGCCCGGATAATCAACAATATCGAGATAAAGGGTGCTGTTTTTGCTCAGCAGCTTCTTTGCGCCTTTAGCTGGCTTATATTTAATTGCTAGACGAATCTCACTAACATCTCGCGTTGGCACTGGCCATTCTGGTGGTTGTGCATTCAACGACTCCATTGCTTCATCATAAGAGAAACGTGGGATCATCATGTTTTGTTGCGGGATGCGCTTTGCGCCAATAATTCTGCCATCTCTCGCCGATGCAAGTAGAGGCAGATTTTTGTGGGTAGACGTATGAAGAAGCTGATTAACCAGCGAAGTAATGAATGCTGTCTTACCCGCACGAGAAAGCCCCGTGACCGCTACTCGAATGTGAGAATCCGTTCCTCTGCTTATAAAGTCACTCATTTCTTGAGTTAGGTGTTTCATTTGAACGACTCCGTGATAATTAGGCCAGTCGGTTATGATAATAGATAGGCTAGCCTATGTTCTTTCCCTATTAGGGTTGTTTGTATGCTTTTGCTTTTTCTTTTGCTTGTTCTTTTACTAATAGTGGTGAGTATGCAATACCCATTCTTAATGCTAGATGAATAAAAGCCCCTGACTACATTCATAATCAGGGGCTTTAGAATTTGTCTGCGATATCTGACTCTTAATCGTCTTCAATCAACTTGTAGATAACAAACAGTGCAATCTCTGCGATTAGCCAAAGTGCACAAGTAATCGTCACGTATTTGTTATCAAAGATACTGATCCCTTTCAAGATCAGGTCGTAACCAACAAAAGCACCAATCACCACTGCCAAGATAATCTGTAGGATCTGAATAAAACGAGGCATTCCTCTCTCCTATGTTCTTATATCAAACTATGTGTTTATCACTATATCATTGATAATAAGACAAAAGTGCAAATAATGCTGCACTTTTGTCTTCAACTTTCTGTCAAGATTTGCAATTCAAACGCTGAAGTTAGCGACAATTACAATTTTTTGGCGTCGGTTAATTATGCTTTTTCAGCTTCAGCAATTTTCACTTTCCACGTGTCAGGGCCGATCTGGTGCGCGTTCACGCCATTAGAGTCAACCGCAACCGTTACCGGCATATCTTCAACTTCAAACTCGTAGATCGCTTCCATACCGAGATCTTCAAACGCAACCACACGTGCTTTCTTAATTGCTTTTGCAACAAGATAAGCGGCGCCGCCAACAGCCATTAGGTAAACTGACTTATGTTGTTTGATTGATTCAACGGTCGCAGGGCCACGTTCTGCTTTACCAATCATGCCCATAATGCCAGTTTCTTCTAGCATCATGTCGGTGAACTTATCCATACGAGTAGACGTTGTCGGGCCAGCAGGACCTACCGCTTCATCACCCACAGCATCAACAGGGCCAACGTAGTAAATGAACTTACCTTTCAGGTCGACGCCTTCTGGTAAACCTTCACCACTTTCAAGCATGCCTTGAATACGCTTATGCGCTGCATCACGACCCGTTAAGATCTTTCCTGATAGAAGAACCGTTTCGCCGGTCTTCCAATCTTGAACGTCTTCTTTAGTAATTTCATCAAGGTTAACACGGCGTGTATTTGCGCCTGCTTCCCAAGTTATATCTGGCCACTCTTCTAACTTAGGTGGTGTTAGCTCTGCAGGGCCGCTGCCGTCTAGAGTGAAGTGTACGTGACGCGTTGCCGCACAGTTCGGGATCAAGCAAACAGGCTTAGAGGCTGCGTGCGTTGGTGCTGTTTTGATTTTCACGTCAACCACAGTCGTTAGACCGCCAAGACCTTGTGCGCCAATGCCCAGTTTGTTTACACGGTTGAAGATATCTAAACGAAGCTCTTCTTCTGCGTTCTCTGGGCCTTTGTCGATAAGCTCTTGGATATCGATGTGTTCCATCAGAGATTCTTTAGCGAGTACCGCGGCTTTCTCAGCCGTACCACCAATGCCTATGCCTAGCATGCCCGGTGGACACCAGCCTGCACCCATTGTTGGTAGCGTCTTCTCTACCCACTCTGCAATATCATCAGAAGGGTTCAGCATAACCATCTTGGTTTTGTTCTCAGAACCGCCGCCTTTTGCCGCGATTTGAATTTCAACTTTGTTGCCTGGAACCATATTAATGTGAACAACCGCTGGTGTGTTGTCTTTGGTATTAATACGCTTACCTGCAGGGTCCATTAGGACAGATGCACGCAATGGGTTATCTGGATTGTTGTAAGCTTGACGAACGCCTTCATCAACCATCTGTTGTACTGTTTGATCCGTTTCCCACCTAACATCCATACCGATGTTCACGAAACAAGTAACAATACCCGTATCCTGACAAATTGGACGATGGCCTTCCGCAGACATACGCGAGTTGATAAGAATCTGAGCAATAGCATCTTTAGCTGCTTGGCTCTCTTCTTTCTCGTACGCTTTTTCTAGGGCTTGGACAAAGTCTAAAGGGTGATAATAAGAAATGTACTGAAGTGCGTCAGCGACACTGCTGATCACATCTTGCTTACGAATAACCGTCATTGCATGCCTCTTTATTGTTCTGGTTCCATGTGGGGTCTTGGTTTGACTGTTTTTGTCTAACCGGATTAGTTGGCTTAGCTTTTTATTATGTTGAGCTGTATTTAGTTGCTTTAGCAATCGCTTGCATAGCTGTAAACTAAACCATGTAGTTTGCACCGTTCTAATCAAGAACCCATTTTATTTTCAATTTATGATACTCTTGCTTCCTCTCACACGCCATGCAGTGATCGAACTCTTTGTCACAAATTAAACAAATGAATAACAACGAATTTCGCTCTATCCAAATCAAGCCGCTTGAATATCAATCAACTTTAGCTAAACAGCTGTTTTCTCATATTGAAAGCGTGCCGTGGGCAATGCTATTACGGTCGGCCTCAGAAAGCCACGTTGATAGTCGATACGACATTTTAGTTGCTCAACCCATCGCCACCTTCGAGACAATCGGTGCAAAAACGACCGTCAATGTTAATGAGACGTGCGAGGTTTCAGAGTCAGACCCTTTCGAACTACTCGACCAATATCAGCAGCAATTACTACCCGCAATCAGTGAGCACCCTGAACTGCCTTTCGTTGGTGGTGCTTTAGGGTATTTTAGTTACGATTTAGGGCGACGAGTAGAAGCTCTTCCCTCTCTTGCTAAGCGTGATATTTCTGCACCAGACATGGCGGTTGGATTGTATGAATGGGCTGTGATTGTTGATCATAAGCTTAAAGCTGCGTTTCTTGTTGGGCAAAACATTGATACCCATTGGGATTGGTTAACTCAACAACAATCGCCAAGCCAACAAGCAGAACAAACTCATCAGAAGTTTGGATTAACCACCTCATGGCAATCCAATATGACTGAACAAAGTTATGCCAATAAATTCGATAGCGTTCAAGAGTACTTGTTGTCGGGTGACTGTTATCAGATAAACCTTGCTCAGCGCTTCAATGCCCAATACCAAGGCAGTGAATGGCTCGCTTATGAAAAGTTAGAGCAGTACAACTCAGCTCCATTCTCTGGTTTTATCCGTTTAGCAGGCTGCACCATTCTCAGTGTCTCCCCTGAGCGTTTTTTAGAGCTCAATAGTGGCACCATTGAAACCAAGCCGATCAAAGGGACACGTCCTCGTTCTGAAGATTCCATGATTGATGACGCCAATGCTCAAGACCTGTTAACTGCAGAGAAAGATCAGGCAGAAAACCTGATGATTGTCGACCTGCTTCGTAATGATATTGGCCGAGTCGCAAAGCCGGGATCGGTTCATGTACCAAAGCTATTCGATATAGAGAGTTTCCCTGCTGTGCACCACTTAGTGAGCACGATAAGGGCAGAGCTTGATGTCCAATATTCAGCACATGACCTATTAAGGGCTTGCTTTCCCGGGGGGTCGATTACCGGCGCTCCAAAAGTTCGCGCGATGCAGATCATTGAGGAGCTAGAGCCTCATCGTCGCTCGGCGTATTGCGGTAGCATTGGTTATATCAGCCGTAATGGCAGAATGGACACCAGCATTACGATTCGTACGTTAGTGGCAGAAAACAATACGCTTTATGCTTGGGCTGGAGGAGGTGTAGTATTTGATAGTGATTGTGCTTCTGAGTACCAAGAGACTCTTGATAAGCTGAGTAGAATATTGCCTGTACTGGCTGATAGATAAATTTAATCTAGATTTATTAAAACGGGTTATTAAAAACAGCTAAAAAGCCAATCTGGAAAGTACTTTAATATTAAAAAAGCTAAGTGGGCAATCACCTACTTAGCTTTTCAATAACACTAGTCTAGAAGGTGTATGTTGTAGCCAAATAGAATGAGCCTAGTGTGTGAACGTTAGATAACTCTTTGTTCTTTTCATCTTTCACTTTGATATCAGCTGCTTCCCAATCAATACCTGCACGTAATGCTAGAGCTGGTGCAGCAGGAATTGCATACTCTACGCCCACCCCCATTTTTATACCAGATACGGTTGATGACTTAGTCGCAAAGTATTTATTATTACCACTGTTTTCAATTTCTGAATTTAAAAAGCTATAACCTAAAAGTGCATAAGGTCGAAGACCAATATCGAACGTATAACCAACATTCGCAGCAACGCTAATTGAACTAAAATCTGTTGTGAATGCTTTTGAACTGCCTACTTTTGTTGTAGACGTTCCATATTTAGTATATTGGCCTTCGATACCAATAATACGGTTGATCTGATAACCGGCAATGAGTTTATAAGAAGGTGATTCAGTTTCAGTTGTTGTGGTTTTGCGAGTTATGGCCTTACCAAAACCACCATCATCAAGTTCAGTTGAACCAGCTCCTACTCCGATATAGAAACCATTTGGGTCTTTTTGTGCAGCCACTGCAGATAAAGGTGCAATTAGAGCAAGCGTCACTATCATTTTTTTCATATCGAATCCATTTTTATAGTTTTTCAAACCTCCTTAATATAATTAATAAAAGCGACCAATAAAGTAAGTGAACGTATAGCATTGTCAGCTCACTTGTTACATTGACAATATACTCAAGACATTAGAGACAAATCAATAACGTTACATATTCACTCACTACAAAGGCAATGATATTTATTAGCCCCACTTATTCAGCATTATCACTAAGTCGTTAGCGGTATAGGGTTTACTCAATATATCGTCCATACCAGATTCAATACACAACTCTCGCTCTTCTTTTGTCGTACCAGCGGTTAATGCAATAATTGGTTGGCTATATCCTGAACTTCGCAGTTTCTTCGTCGCTTCAAAACCATCCATGACTGGCATCCGGCAATCCATAAACACAATGTCATACTCATTATTCGACGCTAATTCCAACCCTTCTATACCATTACCGGCAATCGCTGGCTCTATTTCGTATTTGCGTAGCATTTGTTGGATGATGATCTGGTTCATCTTAATATCATCAACCACCAGCACTTTAAGCAATGTCAATTCAACCTCAGACTCAAAACCTTTGGCGACACTATCGCGCTCAGCCAGTGTATCGACAACTTGAAGAGGGAGTGAAATGGTAAATGTCGTACCCGAACCAACAATACTGCTCACCTCAATGTCTCCCCTCATTAACGCAGCTAGCTTGCGACAAATTGCTAAACCAAGCCCTGTCCCTTCGTAATTTCGGCTACTTGAGTTATCGGCCTGTGTAAAAGGTTCAAACAGTGTCTTAATAGCAGATTGAGCAATACCAACGCCACTATCCTCAACAGAAAAAATAAATTGGTCGTTAAGCCATTTTATCTCTACGCTCACATGGCCTTGATCGGTGAATTTAATTGCATTGCCGATTAAGTTCACGAACAATTGAGTAATACGCTCTAAGTCACCGTAGAAGTGACTGGGTACCCCATCGGTTACATTGACATCAAACTGGATCTGCTTTTCAATCGCTCGATTGGTAAAAATACTATCAATGGTATTTTTCAAATCTTGGAGTGCAAATGTTTTGGGAATTAATTCCAGCATACCCGCATTGATTTTACTGTAATCGAGAAGGTCATTAATGATGGTTCTAAGAAACTCACCGGATTGGCTCAAGTTATTCACGATCTCACGTTGAGAACTGCTCAGTTCGGTGTCGCTTATCAACTCCGCACTACCAAGAAGACCATTGAGTGGGGTTCTCAATTCATGGTTAATCATGGCGACAAAGTCACGCGTTGCCCTTTCGGACTCTTCCGCTCGTTTACGTGATTCTATATTTCGGTTAATCGCAAGTTGATGAGTTAACGCACTGCAGATAAGGTCCGTCACTAACAACAGTTGGCTTTGGATGAATTCGTAGTCTTGATCTAACAACCTGACCTGAACGATTAACGCGCCCACAATCACTTTTTCGACCTCTAATGGCACGGTAAGCAAGCAACCTTGCCAATGAGGTTCTTGAATGTCTTTCTCTATTACCTCGACTGTTTCATCACCATAGTCATGGGTTTGTAACTGAGGGATTAGATTGGGGGGTAACACCAAGCGACTGGCTTCAATTAGATAACTGTTAGTTACACTCGCCGTCAATTGGGACAACATCACGTCATCGAGATCACTCCTCAGAAACGCGCGTCCGAAATCAATCAACAGGTTGTCGATTTGTTCTTGGAATTCGATCCGTCGAATATTCGCATTTGAACGCTTTTCTAATTGGCGCAACGCAAGTTCAAGCTGTTGATTGGCCTCAAACAGTTCGAGACTCTTTTGCTCCAACAAGGCTTCAGCCGCTTTCCGTGCTGCTATTTGACGTTTCAGTTTTTTCTCTTGGGCAGATGCCAGATCCATATCACTTTTCTACTTTGAGATTAAACCTAACCACACTTTGGTCATCATTCTGAGGTGTCATTTCTACCACGATGGTTTCACCATGATAGTCAGCACACCCCTCGATTAATCCCAAACAAACGTGAGACATACATCGTGCGCTTTTATAGTCAAAAACAAGTTGCGCTTCGGTCGTGGTGATAAAGCTAAATTGTGGAGGCTCAGCATCTGGGTAGAGCTTCTTCACTTCTACGTGAATGTAACGCTCTACGTGCTGAATAAATTGAAAAGTGGTGTTGCTATGGGCGAGGCTCGCTTTATTCGGTAATGAGGCCAGTAAGTTCTTAAAAACCGATTGTCCAAAAACACGTTGCAGGCTCGCTGCATCAATATCGGTTTTCTTACTCAAGTTTATAATCAATCGAACAAGATCTTTGTGGTCGTAACTTCCGACTGATGTGTAGATCCCTTCATCTTCTGACATCTCTAGAACTTCTTCCAAAAGCTCTAACCCAAACTTGTCTTCAACAAGCTCTAAAAATTCGGTGAATATGATTCCTTTCATTTCATACCTTTTCTTCTATTTCTTTTTAGAATGGTCCACTAAGTCATTGTTATCAAATTCTTAAACAGAAAATGTACGTTTCATCACCCAATTTATGACATGGATAACGCTTACTAGTAGAAGTACACATATTCAAATATAGCAAAATCCGTCACTCTTAGAAGATTGGGAACATTTACCTTGAAAAACGCCGCTACCCAGTCCCTTCTTATTTCCAGTTATTGCCGGTACTAACGGAGGAAAGTGAAGGCAAATTCGAAATTGGTAATCAACACACGGTTATGACTATACTTAAAATCATAATAATCAATATATTGGCTTTATATGAACAAAGATAACTTCCTTCAACAATTCCAGCTCAACTCTACCGTTGGCTATCACCCAGAATCCGTTGAGCGCGTTTCACATATCAATGACGATCAATTGCGTAAAGCAGCAGTGGTAGTCGGCTTAGTGGAACGAGAGGATGGTTTACATATTATTTTTACGAAAAGAGCCGCTCATTTAAAACATCACCCTGGTCAAATCAGCTTTCCTGGAGGGAAACACGAACTCTCCGATCCTTCTATGCAATTCACCGCACTTAGAGAACTTCACGAAGAGGTCGGAATTCGATCGGATCAGGTTAAAATTGTTGGGCAATTACCTACTTTGAGTACCATTAGTAAATTTTTAGTTACACCGATTGTTGTAGTGGTCGATTCGGACTATAAACCCATCATCGATGAGAACGAAGTTGCTTCGATTTTTGAGGTGCCCGCCACCTATGTTTTAGACCAAGCCAAGTTACACAGCCACACTGTTAACTTAAAAAAAATCAAGCATCGTGTTTTTGCCATGCCCTTCCAAGAGCACCTAATTTGGGGCGTTACGGCTCAAATCATCCAATCACTGCAGCAACACGTAGTGCAACAGATTACATAGAAACTACGTTTTGTTTAATCCTTGTTAACAAACACAGCCTTTTCCATGGAACAGATTTATTAATCCAATTTTACGCAAACGTTTCCCTGGTATAATTCTGTACAACCCCGCCTTTCGCATAAGATAAACTAATAGCAAGCATGAGCATAAATCACCTGTGGCACGCTATTTTCGTGATCAAAAATCCGTTTTTCGCATATCATGTGACACGCCGTTTCATTACATGATTTAGATCTATTTTTTGTAGAAGAAAATTCTGCAGAATTAGCCCCGACTTATTTCCTGTTCCCAAAAAATGAGTAATTTAACATGAACACAACAACTTCTTCGGCAAATGCCGTTACAGATACAAGCAAGTTTAACTATAAAGATTTTACCTGGTGTCTATCACTATTCGGTACAGCAGTTGGCGCTGGTGTACTATTCCTTCCAATCAAAGCTGGTGCGGGTGGTTTTTGGCCACTAGTTATCCTAGCTTTAATCGCGGCACCAATGACTTGGTTCGCACACAAATCTCTAGCTCGTTTCGTACTGTCTTCTAAGAACCCTGAAGCAGATATTACAGACACAGTTGAAGAACACTTCGGTAAGACTGGCGCGAACCTTATTACTTTCGCTTACTTTTTCGCTATCTACCCAATCGTTCTTATCTACGGTGTTGGTATTACAAACACAGTTGACTCTTTCCTAGTAAACCAAATGGGCATGGAATCTATTCCTCGTCCTCTTCTTTCTGGTGCACTTATCCTTGCTATGACAGCAGGTGTTGTATTCGGTAAAGAGCTGATGCTTAAAGCAACTTCAGCAATGGTTTACCCACTAGTATTCATCCTACTAGCATTGTCTTTCTACCTAGTTCCTGATTGGAACACTTCAATGATGGAAACAAGCCCAGAATGGTCAGCAATGCCTTCTATTATCTGGCTTGCGATTCCAATCATCGTGTTCTCTTTCAACCACAGCCCAATCATTTCACAGTTCTCTAAAGAGCAACGTCGTGTATACGGTGAAGACGCGGTTAAGAAAACTGACGCGATCACTGGTGGCGCAGCAATGATGCTGATGGGTTTTGTAATGTTCTTCGTTTTCTCTGTAGTACTTTCTCTATCTCCAGAGCAACTAGCAACAGCGCAATCTCAAAACATCTCTGTACTTTCTTACCTAGCTAACGTTCACGAGTCTCCACTTATCTCTTACATGGGTCCTCTAGTAGCGTTCGCAGCAATCACTTCTAGCTACTTCGGTCACTTCCTAGGTGCTCATGAAGGTCTTGTTGGTCTAATCAAGTCTCGCTCTGGTTCTTCAATCAGCACGATTGAGAAAGCTTCTCTAGCGTTCATCGTTGTTACAACTTGGATTGTTGCGGTAGTTAACCCAAGCATCCTAGGCATGATTGAAACAATGGGTGCTCCAATGATTGCAGCTATCCTGTTCCTAATGCCTGTATTCGCAATGAACAAAGTACCAGCTATGGCTAAGTACAAAACTTCAGCACCTGTGCAAATCTTTACAGCTTTATGTGGTCTAGCGGCTATTAGTTCTGTAATCTACGGCGCTCTTTAATCTCAAGCCCTTGTTATAAGATGACATTCATCTTATATGGCGAGGTTAGACAAAAAATATAATGATAATAAATGAGCCTCCCTACTCCCCTTGGGAGGCTCTCTTTTTGAGGTAATCGCTATGATTAGTGTATTTGATATCTATAAAATCGGTGTTGGTCCATCGAGCTCACATACAGTTGGACCAATGAAAGCGGGTAAAGAATTTATTGATGACCTACGTTCAATGGGAAAATTGCGCGACATCACTAAAATCACCGTGGACGTATATGGATCACTATCACTGACAGGGAAAGGTCACCACACAGATATCGCAATCATCATGGGTCTTGCTGGCAATACTCCTGAGCGTGTTGATATCGATTCTATTGCAGGCTTCATTGCTCGAGTAGAAGAAACTGAACGTCTACCTGTCGGTATGCACTGTCATACTGTTTCGTTCCCTCGCGACGGCGGAATGAACTTCCACACTAGCAACCTTTCTCTACACGAGAATGGCATGAGCATTCATGCTTGGGTTGATGACGAAGTCGCATATTCAAAAACGTATTACTCAATTGGTGGTGGTTTCATCGTTGACGAAGAGAACTTCGGCAAAGAAGAAGAAAACCCAATTAAAGCACCTTACGAATTCACAACAGCGGAAGAGCTGGTTAATCAGTGTAAAGAAAGTGGTCTTTCTATCAGTACACTGGTTATGAAAAACCAAGCGGCTTTCCACTCAGACGAAGAGTCTCGCACTTACTTCGCTAACATCTGGAAAACGATGCGTGAGTGTATGGATCGCGGTATGAATACTGAAGGTATCCTGCCTGGTCCACTGCGTGTACCTCGTCGTGCAGCAGCACTTCGCCAACAACTGATCACGTCAGAAAAAACAACTAACGATCCAATGACGGTTGTTGACTGGGTGAACATGTTTGCTTTCGCAGTAAACGAAGAGAACGCAGCTGGCGGTCGTGTAGTAACGGCACCAACAAACGGCGCATGTGGCATCATCCCTGCTGTATTGGCTTACTACGATAAGTTCATTCAAACAGTAACAGAGAAAGACTACATCCGTTACTTCGCAGCTTCTGGCGCGATCGGTGGTCTTTACAAGCGTAACGCTTCTATCTCTGGTGCTGAAGTTGGCTGTCAGGGTGAAGTTGGCGTGGCGTGTTCTATGGCTGCTGCTGGTCTTGCTGAGCTTATGGGTGGTAGCCCAGAGCAAGTATGTATGGCTGCAGAAATCGGCATGGAGCACAACCTAGGTCTAACGTGTGACCCAGTTGCTGGCCAAGTACAAGTTCCATGTATCGAGCGTAACGGTATTGCTGCAGTTAAAGCAATCAACTCGACTCGTATGGCACTTCGTCGCTCTTCTGCTCCGACTGTTTCTCTAGATAAAGTTATCGAAACAATGCTAGAAACCGGTAAAGACATGAACGCTAAATATCGTGAGACATCTCAAGGTGGTTTGGCAGTTAAGGTTGTTTGTTAATTAGCATTAGTTTATTAATAGCTTTCGAATCAATCTGCTTTTAATGAGCAGATAATAAAAAGGAACGCATATGCGTTCCTTTTTTTATGTCTCAATATCAGTTGCTGTCCGGCACAGCAACTGAAGCGATTGGTTAAATCACTTGAGAGATAAGCAAGAAGCAACCAAACAACAATGAGAAAAGCATCATTGGTCGACCACCTTCAGCACTGTATCTGTCTTCCGCTACCTTCATAAAGCGTTGCTTATGAACCATCACCAGAGGAACAAACACGGCTAAGAACACTAAGATGATACCTGCATAGTTCAACACTTGTAGGAACTTATCTGCAGCAAGCAGTGAACCCGCCAGCGGCAAGATAAAACTAATGCAGTAAGTGACCGCTGTGTTTTGGTTAAACATGTCTCTGTTCTGGTTGAACAAAGACATCGCTACACCAAAGAAAGAGGTCAACAACGCCAAGCCAGTGAAGGTAGACAGAACGTTACCCACCCAAGGAGACTGAGCCTCAAACGCCGCCATCAAATCTGATACGTTCTTGAAGCTTCTGAATTGCTCTTCGCTCAAGTTACCCACTACCGCAAACAACCAACATAAGTAACACACTAATGGGATCAGAGAACCGACGATCACCATGTTACGCAGCTGTTTGTCTGTCGCTTCGTGGTTGTAAGAAACCAAGGTTGGAATCACAACCATAAAGCCAAAGCTCGTAAACAGGATGGCACTGGTTTTGATTAGATCAACATGGTCATGGCTGGTTACCTGCATCAAGTTTTCTTGAGTCATGCTCGGCGCTAAGAACACCATGGTTGCAAACAAGCTAGCAAGCATAACGAAGAACAAAGCACGGTTGAGTTTATCAATCACACCGGTGCCACTTGCGACGACAGCGCCAGCAAGTAACGTAAACACGACTTGGCTCGTGGTCGCGGTGAGTTCAACGCCAAAGTTAGACAGTAACTTACTCAGCAAGTCACCTGCGCCCAGAATGTAGGCCATCAATAGGCAAATCAATAACGCGTAAAGTAGGCCGTTGGTAATCAACTGCCCTTGTTTGCCCAAGGTTTTTCGGGCAATTGAGTTTAATCCTAGACCGCCACCGGCTTTGATGGTCGCTTCTAGAAGTAATAATGCTGCGTAAGTGGTACCAAAACAGATCAGAACCATCAGCAGTGTGCCGTAAAGCAATCCGAATTGAGCTAATACCATTGGGATCGCAAGCATACCAGCACCGAGAGCGGTACCAGCGATAATTAGAGAGCTACCCATCATTTTAATATTCATTGTTTTTAACTTATTTGTTTAGTTTTTATAGGTGTGAGTCTTCGTACATCAAGCGGATGACAAAGGAGTTCAGATAGAAACAAAGTTATAAAACGAATAACAATAGGAGCGATAAGCAGTAAAGAAGCGTGCAGAGATGTTGTCGAACAAGGTGTTCAAAGGGGAGCTTGTCTTAAAAGAGGTAAAACGAGAAGCGTGAGTTTGCGTTAAGTGATGTGGTGAACCTTCTGTAGGTTCAATAATCGGCGATGTAATCTTGAATTTCATGTATGTGTCCAATAATTAAGTCACATTCCATAGTATTTGAAGCAGCGTATCCATTGCTGCCCTACCTCTGTCATTAGAGGTATTTTCATCTTATCGAATGAGCTTTGAAACACAACGCTATAACCACATTTTTTGCTATTAAATTGAACAAAACAGACATTTGGATACAAATCGACCACCAAACCGCGTAAAACAATAATCATTATTAATAAAAAGCGGAACTATAACCCCCCCACCCCATTAACAACAAAGCTTGTATAAAGAGCACCCAAACATATATGACAGCTACAAAAAAGGCGCTCTTGTAAGCGCCTTTCGTTCGATTATAGCTTTTAAGGCTATAACCTTGAAAGCTATAGTATTGAAGACTGTTGCCTTGATAGCTGTATCTTTGATAGCTGTATCTTTGAAATCTACAGCATCGAAGACTTTAGCATCACAAACTACAGCATCGAAACCTTATTCACCGCGGTAGATACAACCCGCTGTACATGTTTCTTTAATCTCAACCTTGCTCAAAAGTGGCAAGCTTGGTTTAAGTTCATTCCAGATCCACTTAGCCAATACTTCACTTGTCGGGTTTTCTAAACCTTCAATGTCGTTTAGGTAGTAGTGGTCTAAACGGTCGTAAATTGGTTTGAATACAGCTTTAATTTCAGAAAAGTCGATTACCCAACCTGTATGCGGGTCAACTTCGCCTTCTACGTACAAACGAACAAGAAAAGAGTGACCATGCAAACGACCGCACTTATGCCCTTCTGGCACGTGTGGAAGATGGTGGGCTGCTTCAAACATAAACTCTTTGTATAACTCAGTTCTCATTGTGTTTCTCAGGCTAAAAAAATGACACGCAATATTACGTAAAACCAATACACACTACAAGTTCTATCACCACTGTACGGCCTTATTAGCTGCAAGGGTTCCCCTCAAAAGTTACCGTATCAGTGGTCAAAACGAGGTGCATATTCACATCATGAAAAGTGCTCGCATAGTTCATCAATAAACACCTTCACCTTACGCGGAGTATTCACTCTCTCTCGGTAAAGTGCATAAACCGTTCTCTCTTTAAGCGTGTACTGCGATAGGATTTCCACAATTGCGCCAGACTCTACATCTTCTTCGGCTAATTGCCTTGGCAGCATTGCAATACCATAGCCAAAACGAACCGCGACCTTTACTGCTTGCACGCTGTTTACCGTGAGTGTTGGCTTAAGATTTACATCATGGAAATACCCACCAAACTCAAACCTCCACACACCATCATTCTTAAGGTTTGGATCTTCAATTATGGTGTGATTAGCTAAATCAATTGGCGTTGTAATCTCTGTATTATTTTCTAGGTATTTAGGTGAAGCACAAACCAAGTTCTGATTTACAAAGATAGTGCGCGCGATCATGCCTAAGTCTTTCGAAACTAAATCACCAGAACGAATCGCAATGTCATAACCAACCGTCGCGAGATCTTGAACACCATCTGAAAGCATGAGATTGAACGCCACATCTGGGTATTTGTTTGAAAATTTCAAAATGAAGGGCATCAACATGATCTCAGTGAGACCTTTAGGCGCCATAACACTCAAAGAGCCAACCATTTCTGAACTATCAAACCTCAAAGAATCATTTAAATCTTCAATGCCGTCGACCAACCCATGAGCCTCATTAAAATAGCGACGACCAACCTCAGTTAAGGACAGTGACTTGGTAGAGCGATTCAATAAGCGAGTATTTAGGTAAGCCTCAAGCTCTCTTACATGGCGACTAACTAAAGACTTCGACACTCCGATCTTCTTAGCCGCACCTGTAAAACTGCCCTCCTCAACAGTCACAATAAATGACTTAATAGACGTTAATACGTTCATGAACTCACCCCACTGTTTACATATTGTCGACAGACTATCTACAAAATGGGCTCTACTCAAGGCAGTAACGTTCCATTAGATTGTTGGCACTCAACAAACATAAGGATAGAAACTATGACAAGCAAACAAGTTCAGGTTGTAAAAGACTACTTTAAGCATTGTGTAGACGGTAAACAAACTCACCGTATTGGCGAATATTTCGCTGAAAATACGATGATCCATAGACCTGATTGCAATAAGATAATTAACGGCCTCTCTGAGTTCGAAGCCATGTTAAAAGTTCACGTTACTGAACGATATGAATCACTGGAAACGACGTTTCAAAAAGTCGTAGAAGACGGCCATCAAGTTGTTGTTGCGCTCACTCACAGAGCTAAAGGTGCTGATGAGTGGAAAGGCTACCAACTGAATGGAAAAAACGTTACTTGGACTAGCCTTACTTACTTCCGATTCAATGATGAAGGCAAAGTTGTCGAGGAGATTGTTGAACGCAATGAGCTAAGCATGGCACTTCAACTGGGCTTAAACCTAACTAGTTAAAAGCTCACTGGAATGATACTGACTCAGCAGTTAAGCCAGATTGAATAATACGAAGAAGGCATCTATTAGGTGCCTTTTAGAAAGTGATTTTTATTTAAGTTATGTACGTTTATTGGGCTTTAATACCCTTCAAATTTAGCGATAAACTCCCATCCATTCGCCCAAAGAACATCATTACAAACCCGCTACATCACAGAAACATAACCACAACCGGAGTATGGTCACACAATCGGTTATACCCCATAGGTGGTAGAGCCGCTTACACGTAAAGTATGCATGTCATTATACTTAATAAAAACAAACACCTTATGCGCTCAACAATCACCTTTAAAATCCTAGTAGCCCTCGCCATTGTGTTCACTTTCTTGCTTGCAATATCGACTTACTTTCAATATTCGCAGCAAAAGCAACTTGTAAACTCGGTGTTAAGTGAGCAGCTTCACGATAAGGCAAGCAACTATTTCGATAGCCTTAATATGATGATGCTGACTGGCACCATGGCACAAAAAGAGACCCTTCGTCAGAAAGCGTTAGCGCAAGAAGGCATTGAAAATGTTCGTGTACTGCGCGCCGATGCAGTGAGCAAATTGTACGGACCTGGCAATGACAACCAAACACCTATTGATGATATCGATAAACGAGCGCTAGCAGGCGAAACTGTTATCGAACCCTTTTCTGCCGATTGGGGTAAAGGCTTGGTTATTGCTCTGCCAATGAAGTCGAGCGAGAACTATCGCGGCACCAATTGTGTGGCATGTCATATGGCACCAGAAGGTGAAGTATTAGGCGCGATTCGCCTAGAATATAACCTCAGCCACGTTAACGCGCTGATCAACACTCAAACCATGGCTGCTATAGGCATTATGGCGGTTATCTCCTTCGCCGGGTTTGTTCTTACGATGGGATTAATTCGTAAGATTATCGTTCGCCCTCTTCAACAGACTTCGCGGTTTATGACCCAAGTAAGCAGCGATAAAAACCTGTCCACTCGTTTGCCCGAACAAAGTAAAGATGAGATTGGCACGCTGGCTAACGCCATCAACTCGTTCATGGGAACCGTTTCTAACAGCTTAGAAAAGGTACAAGATACTTCGCACAAACTGAATGCGTCAGCCAATCAACTGACTAGCGTTGCTCAAATTACCGAGCAAGCCGCCAGCGATCAACAAAACGAAACCACAGAAGTGCAAAACAATGTCGAAGGAATACAAGCACAACAGGTCAATGTAGAACAAGCCACTTTAACCGCGTCAGAACTCATCAATCACACCTCAGATGTGGCATGTAAGAGTGCTAACCAAGCACATGATGCAAGTAGTGAGATTAAGAATCTAGTGAGCAGTATCGAAGAAGTGAAACACAAGATACAAACACTTAATGAGCAAACTGGAGAAGTCTCTTCAATATTGAGTGTGATTCGTGGCATTGCCGACCAAACCAACCTTCTAGCCTTGAATGCAGCGATTGAAGCGGCCCGTGCGGGAGAACAAGGTCGCGGCTTTGCCGTAGTGGCAGATGAAGTTCGTAATCTTGCATCACGAACGGCAGAGGCTACTGGCAGTATTGAGTCTATCATTCATCAGTTCCAACAAGGCAGTGAAGAATCGCTGAATTCTGCTGACCGCGTTTGCGAACAAGCACATCAAAGCTCGACAGATATCGACGCACTGTCCGTTGAGATGAACGGTGTCGTTGAAGAGATGAAACAAGTGTTAGCTCATGCACAAAATATTCAGCAACAGACGCAATCCACCACACAAGCAACCCAAGATGTGCAACAAAAAGTTGAAACCATCACTTCTCACGCCGACAACACATCGCAGTCTGCAGCTGAAACTCGTGGAATCAGTAATGATTTAGAAGAGCTGTCGGATCACCTTGAATCTCTTATCAACCAATTCACCTTATCGAACTCAAATACCAACGATAAAGGTCAGTCATAGGCCGTTAGAACTCCCCTAGCGACATCAACAAAAAAGCGCTCAAAGATGAGCGCTTTATCTTCATAACAATGTCTAGTTCAGGCTTTAAGATTTTAAGAGCACCTTAAACCACGATTAGTGCGTAATGGAAACCGCGGTTAAATCTTTATGCTTGTGGTACATCGCGTGCTTGAATATCAGATTCGCACTCACGGTATCCATTCCTGCGACCTCTACATAAGCACCCTTTTTTCGGAACTTAAACACGACCTTATCAAGCGCCTCAACCGACGTGTTATCTAGGAACGATGCATCCGATATATCGATCGTCACTAAAGACGTGGCCTTGTCATAGTCAAATAGATCGACAAACGCATCTGAAGAAGCAAAAAAGACATGGCCTTTTACTCGATGGGTGGTGTGCAGTTCGTTAGTCACCACTTCATCAGATATAAAGACCATCGACTTGCTGGCATGCGCATAAAACAAAGCTGACAACACCACGCCAACTGCAACACCTATCGCGAGATTGTGCGTAAACACCACCACCGCTACGGTCGCTAGCATCGTCACATTAGTAGGGAGCGTGTGATCTTTAAGTTCAACAACAGAACGCCATGAAAACGTGCCAATTGAAACCATGATCATCACAGATACTAAAGCCGCCATCGGTATCAGCTTCAACCAATCAGAAACAAACACCACCATTAGCAACAAAACAACCCCAGCGATCATACTAGATAATCGGGTTAAGCCACCTGATTTGATGTTAATGATCGACTGACCGATCATCGCACACCCCGCCATACCACCAAATAGTGAGGCAACGATGTTCGCTACTCCCTGCCCTTTACACTCATTGTTTTTATTGCTTTCAGTATCGGTCAGATCATCGACTATGGTCGCTGTCATCAAAGATTCCAGTAAGCCAACCAGAGATAGAGCGATAGAGTATGGCAGGATGGTTGCAAGCGTATCGAACGTGAATGGGATATTAGGAATCAAGAATACCGGCAGTGAATCGGGAAGCTTGCCCATATCGCCAATCGTTCTGACATCTAAACCAAATAACAAACTAATGATTGTCAGGGCAACAATAGCGACCAATGGAGAAGGTATTGCACGACCAAACTTGGGAAAATATGGAAGCAAGTAGATGATCGCCAAACCCAAAGCGACTAACACGTAAACACTTGAAGGAACGTTGATCAACTCAGGAAGCTGGGCCATGAAAATGAGAATCGCGAGCGCGTTAACAAATCCAGTAATCACCGATTTGGAAACGAAATTCATTAGGTTACCAAGCTTAAGATACCCGGCTGCGATTTGAATGACGCCAGCTAAAGATGAAGCAGCGAGTAGATATTCTAGTCCGTGCTCTCTCACCAAGGTGACCATTAATAGCGCCATAGCGCCTGTTGCACCGGAAATCATTCCCGGACGACTGCCAACCAAAGCAGTGACGACACAAATACAGAACGAGGCATAGAGCCCTACTTTAGGGTCAACGCCTGCAATAATTGAAAATGCGATGGCTTCAGGGATCAATGCGAGTGCAACCACAATCCCAGATAATGAATCTCCTTTAACGTTTGATAACCAGTGTTTTTTTAAATAATTAAGCATGTAATTCTCTTTTACTTGTACAGCCAGCCCTGCCTTGTTGAGACATAATTTGATCGACTGTTTTTCTTGAATGAGCGAGCGCTCGAAAAGTGCGGGTGTAGAGAGAATGCAGGGGTTAAGGCGGCGTAATTAACACGTGAACATTAAACTCCTTTAGTGGGTGATTGTTTAGTAGAACGAAATCAACACCTGTGCTTTTTTTTATCGCGTTTGTCCTACACAGGTCAGAATGGCTGACAATATAGAGTGAGTGCCACTTTAATCACACGACCAATATTGCAAACAAAGGTTTCGAATATTAACGATTTCTGAACAAACCAAAACTGTTAATGCCCTTCAGTCCCGTCGTTTGAACTACTCTAATTACAGCAGATCAACAAGTAATGAAAATCCTTAACCATTCGCACTAGTCCACTCCCCTAGTTCTCTAAAATCAACAATCACAAGGAAAAATCGAACAAAAAACACACCCTCAAACACATTTATTGTCAGTACACACAATATTTCTTTCACCAAGCAAGAATAAAGGTTGAAGCTGTCGGTATGACAGGTAATATGTTCAATCGATTTAAAAAGTTTATACAACTTAATGTTTCGGCTAATTATTGTGCAAATGTATGTTTATTTGCAGCAATGCCAGAGACTTTGAGTTGAATTTGTCCCTCAATGGAGAATGAAATCAACATGACTTACGCGCCTGTAACAGACGTACTTGGCGGCAAGCTAGCGGTAGACAGTGAAGTAACTGTTCGCGGCTGGATCCGTTCACGTCGTGATTCCAAAGCTGGAATCTCTTTCCTTGCCATTTATGACGGCTCTTGTTTCGACCCGATTCAGGCCGTGGTTCCTAATAATCTTAATAATTACGAAGACGAAGTATTAAAGCTAACAACTGGCTGCTCTGTTGAAGTAACGGGTAAGATTGTTGAGTCTCCTGCGAAAGGTCAAGACTTCGAACTAGCAGCAACTGACGTTAAAGTTGTAGGCTGGGTTGAAGACGCTGACACTTACCCAATGGCTAAGACACGTCACTCTATCGAATACCTTCGTGAAGTTGCTCACCTACGCCCACGTACAAACGTGATCGGCGCAGTAGCACGTGTACGTAACTGTTTATCTCAAGCGATTCACCGTTTCTACCACGAGCAAGGTTTCTTCTGGACTTCAGCTCCGCTTATCACTGCATCTGATGCAGAAGGCGCTGGTGAAATGTTCCGCGTATCGACGCTAGACATGGAAAACCTACCTCGCACTGACGAAGGCAAAGTTGACTTCAACGAAGATTTCTTCGGTAAAGAAACTTTCCTTACAGTATCTGGTCAACTTAATGCTGAAGCTTACGCTTGTGCACTAAGCAAGGTTTACACGTTCGGTCCTACGTTCCGTGCTGAAAACTCAAACACAAGCCGCCACCTAGCTGAATTCTGGATGGTTGAGCCTGAAGTTGCGTTTGCAGACCTTGACGATGTAGCAAAACTGGCTGAAGACATGCTTAAGTACGTTTTCGCTGCTGTTCTTGAAGAGCGCCGCGACGACCTTGAGTTCTTCGCTTCTCGCATCGACAAAGAAGCAATCACTCGTCTAGAGCAATTCGTAGACGCTGATTTCGCACAAGTTGACTACACTGACGCAATCCAAATCCTACTAGATTCTGGTAAGAAATTTGAATTCGACGTTGAGTGGGGCATCGACATGTCTTCAGAGCATGAGCGTTACCTAGCTGAAGAGCACTTCAAAGCACCTGTTATCGTTAAGAACTACCCGAAAGACATCAAAGCTTTCTACATGCGCTTAAACGACGACGGCAAGACAGTTGCAGCAATGGACGTACTTGCACCAGGCATCGGTGAAATCATCGGTGGTGCACAACGTGAAGAGCGTCTAGACATTCTAGACGAGCGCATGATTGGTATGGGTATCGACCCTGAGCACATGAGCTGGTACCGCGACCTACGTAAATACGGCACAGTGCCTCACGCTGGCTTCGGTCTTGGCTTTGAGCGTCTAGTGTCTTACGTAACAGGTATGGGCAACGTTCGTGACGTTATCCCGTTCCCACGTACACCACGCTCTGCGAACTTCTAATATCGGCTTGCTTCTTCTTTAACGAAGTCAGTATCAGATAAATAAAAACCTCCGTATATACGGAGGTCTTTTTATTCCCCGAGATTATTTCCGTTACCCACAACCTCCCTTCCCCACCCACAAATTCTCCTGCGTATTCTCGATTCAAAAGCGGTTAGACGCGAAGATAACAAATCAACAAATCAACATCATATAGTTAAGCACTGTAATTTTATGTAATGAACACCTGACAAAGTCATACAGTATTGATGTCCTGTATAAATTATTCTTCTTACTAATTAATTTGTGAATATAAATTTTTAGGGACCCCAATGAAAACAAGCATTTTATCTGCAGCTCTACTAATCACTTTAACCGGATGTGGCGGAGGAGGCTCATCGACTCCCGCGAAAAAACCAACAGTTAAGCCAACGCAAAAGCCAGTGGTATTTATCTCTAAATGTTCGCAACCCTTACAAGGGGATACAGCCTTAACCTTCAAGATTAAGGGTACAATAGCGAGTGTCAATGGCGTTGCATGTAGTGGTAGCCCCAAAGCATTTGACGATATGATCAAAGCTCACCCGAATACAAAAACGCTGAACTTCATCGATATGGGTGGCTCTATGAATGATGATGCCAACATTCAACTAGCGTACAAAGTAAGAGCGAAAAAATTAGACACGTACATTAGCTCTATTGGACATGTCGCTTCGGGGGGAACTGACCTTTTCGCTGCGGGTGTGAAAAGAACGATTGAACCAGGTGCTCGATTAGGCGTTCACTCATGGGCACAAGGGTCTTTACAAGGGGCTTCATTGCCTGTTGGTCATAGTGAGCATAAACCCTACATTGATTATTATAAAAAGATGGGATTACCAGATCCGAGCGGCTTCTACTGGTTTACACTGAAAGCTGCTCCGGCTCAAGGAATGCATTATATGACTTCTGCTGAAGTATCTAAGTATGGCTTAGCATCTATTTCAAAAGACCTTAGAGCAAATTACACTCCTAAAAACAGCCTTTTGAACAACAACCTGCTGGACGTTGTGAGCGATAGCCTGAAAGCTGTAGCGGTTGAAAACCACGTGAGAAAAAGTGTATATGCACTTGATCATGTCTCTTCACTATTATTCAAGCAATTTAATGTATCAAACCGAGATGAGTTAATAACCTACTTAAAGGGTAATGGTAAACTAGATCCTGTTACCAAATCGTATGTATTCAAAGCTACATCAACTCAGCCGACGACTGTCTATAACTCAAAAACGGACACAATAAATACAGCATATAGGTCCGATGATAAGTACCGTGTCGCTCCTAAGCCCTTAATTGAAACGGGTTTGATGATCGAAAATTATGGCATTGAAACATCACACACATCTGTTCAGGTTGAATTGAACAAAAGCGCGCTCCAAGTTGAGATTGCAGATGAACAATTTACCCTAGTTAAAGACCCATCAGTCAACACAATTAACTACTGTAAAAAAATCAAGTTCAAAGTCGCATCAGGGAAACTGGTCACTGTTGCTAACTGCTTAGAGAGCACTCTCAAAGGTGACCAAGTTCAACTTGTCAATTACGAAAGAACGACAAAGAGAGATATGCTAGGTAGCGTAGCTCCGACCGTAACCAAATCGGTAACCAAGACTTCGAACTTTGAATTCAATGCTAAGCAAAGTACGCTAATTACTAAGTAATTTTACAATGTGTAAAAAAAGCCCTACTTAACATAAGTAGGGCTTCCTTTTTATTTATTGCGCTTAAGTTTCATTTAAGCTGTCCAGACTAAATTAGTCAGCCTTGCGTACCAAAAAGTGATCGAGCATAATTTTTTCACCTGTACTTTGAAGAGGCTTAAATTCAATGACTAACTGATCGCCTTTCTGTTCAAATGCATTCACTTTCAAAAACAGACTTTCTTTGTCCGCTTTAATGTTATGAGCGACCTGACGACCATTAACAAACACATCAAATGCAGGCGCTTTAGAATTTACAGGTATCACTGTTTCAAAAGTGTACTTTTCCCCTTCTATCGCATAAGCGGTGTTATAAATACCACCATCCGCCGTCCAGTAAGTGCCATTGAAATCCATACTATCCGCGTTCCAATAGCTGTAAAATGCATGCAGATTTTCAATATCGTTCTGAGTTGTTGACGTCCACTTTACGTCAGAGAGGTTTACTGGTTTCGTGTAACTAAAGCGTATCCGCCCCATGAACCCACGGGGCGACTTGTCAGTGTTTGAAGTTCCAAGGTA
>NZ_JBGOOU010000015.1:0-110154 GCF_041439815.1 Vibrio sp. 1F279
GAATCGAACCCGCATCATCAGCTTGGAAGGCTGAGGTAATAGCCATTATACGATGTACGCACATCGTCTTAACGAGTTTGATAATGCCACATCTAACTGAAAACGAAACCTTTTTCTTTCATTTTTATTCTAAGTGCTCGCATAACCACCACTCCGCTAGTTTTTCCATCATGTTCGGCGCTTTTAGAGTGAATAAAATGTGACTAAACTCTCGTTAAACGTAGGGCGAGAAACAACAAAGAACCCTCCACTCTTTCTAAGACCCATTCAGTTGGATTTATAAACCTATTTTAGTGGTGTTTTCTCATCATAAAATCAACATAAATACAGGCAATTTGACCGTTAACATAAACTGATTTCCATTCGTATTTTGATGCCCAATAATAACAATCTGGATGCATTGTTTTAACTTGCCAGTCTGCCAAAGTATTCATCAAGCGAATGCGAAGCGGGTGGAGTTATAGGCTCCTCTAAGCGTTCGAAGGAAAAAGTAACGAATTTAGTTGATAATTCATGCAAAACTCTCGTCATTACGTCTATCGTTTGGTACATTTGCCGCACATTTTGTCTCCCCTAAAATTCCCATGCCTTCTCAGTTCCGAATTAACAAAATTGTTGAAATTGGTGACACTCTTCATCGCAGTGGTTGTGCTCCTTACAAGCTAGAGAAATACACCCAATTCTATGCAAAAAAGCATGGTGTTGATGTGATGATCCAAGCAACGCCAACCGCGATTAATTATCAATTTCCAGACGATAACAACGCCGTTATTCTTAAGCGTCTAAAGCCTGCTTCGATTAACTTGAGTTTGTTGGCCAATACCATCATTCGTATTAACCAACCGAGCAGTGAGCCTGTGCCAGAGCCTGTTGGTTACTCTAAACTTGTGACGGCACTGGCCAATATGGGTATTCCGCCAGCGTATCTGATGCTAATTGGCAGTACGTTAGAAGCGGTTGGCTTTTCTGCATTACTGGGTTTGATGGTTTGGGTATGTCAGCAAGTTCTTCATTCACGTCGCGCTATTGCGGTTGAATTCATCTCGGCACTATTAACGGGTATCTTCGTGGCATTTTTGGCAAGCACAGGGTTGCCGATCCCGGTGTGGGCGTTATGTATCGCTTCGATTGTCTTGTTTGTCCCCGGGTTATCCATAGCCAACGCACTAGAATGTTTGGCGTTTAATGATCTCGTCTCTGGTACCAGTTTGTTAGGGCAGAGCGCATTAACCCTGATAAAGCTGTTTGTCGGGATTATTATGGGGCTCAACATTGGTGAAGCGATATGGGGACAAGCGGTCTCCATTGACTATACGAATGCGGTTCCGACATGGATGCACATATCTGGTTTGGTGTTGATCTCGGTGTCGATTGGTGTGATGTTCAATGCGCGTCCTAAAGACATCTTACTTGGCTTGCCAGTGGCAGTTCTGGGTATGTGGGGGCCATTCTATCTTGGTTTTGATAGTGGCTGGGTTGTCGGTACTTGGGTTACGACGGTTCTTATTACTTTGTACGGGACTTGGATTGCCAAGAAGATGGAACTCACGGGCTCTATTTATATCGTGCAAGGGATCATCATCTTGGTTCCGGGTAGCCGAGTATTAGTAAGTGCCAGCCAGTCGGTGTTTGAACAATCGATTTTGCCTATTCCGAGTATTGGTTTATCGGCGTTATTCATGTTCTCTGCAATCGTGGCAGGACAAATCACCGCTTACTCGATTTACTCACCAAAAGTCGAACGTTAAGCCGTTCTGCTTCTCAAATTTTTAAACAAACACAGCTTAGCGACTGTGTTTGTTCGTTTTAGGTACTGATCTTTTTAAGACAATTAGCTCTCCGTAAAACTTGTTAGATTTATGCTCGCTAAGCCTGACAAGAGTCATTAAAATGGAACAAATTCTATTTAAATGAAGTATTAACGTATGTCTCTACCTCCTTGCCCGCAATGCCAATCTGAATATGTCTACCCAGACCAAAACAACCTAATCTGCCCTGAGTGTGCCTATGAGTGGAACCCAGAAGAAGAGCGTTTAGAAAGAGAAGCCGCGCGTGTTAAGGACGTAAATGGCGTTGTATTGGAAAGTGGCGATAAAGTTACCTTCATTAAAGATCTAAAAATTAAAGGCAGTTCTTCTGTACTGAAAATCGGCACTAAAGCGGTAATCAGACGAATAAATGAAGGCAAAGATCATCAGTTAGATTGCAAGCTTGATGGTGGTGGTGAAATGCTCGTTACAGCGAAGTACGTTAAGAAGCAGTAGTCGAGCGTTGGCTATATAGTTCATTGATTATTGTTGGAGATATTTTGAAGTATTCGACAAGACCCGCTCAGTCATCAGATTATGAATTTCTGTTCGAGCTGAAAAAGGCGGCTGAATTTGAGCCAATCAAAGCTGTTTTTGGCTGGGATGAGCAAATTCAACGAGATATACACGCCGAAGAGTGGGCAGAAGAACGACCTGAAATCATTGAATATCAAAGCAAAGCGATTGGCAGTGTGTTGCTGCAAGACAAAGGCGACCACTTCTATTTTTGCCGATTCTTCTTGCTGCCTGAGTATCATGGAAAGGGAATTGGTAGCCAAGTACTGAAAGACTTCTTAACTAAGGCTGATTGCTTAACTAAGGCTGACAGCCTCAATAAACCCGTCGAACTATGCTATTTACAAGGTAATCGAGTTGGAGATTTGTATCTGAGGTTTGGATTTGAAATTACTTCGCAGAATGACCAGTTTGTTTATATGTGGCGGTCACCTGGCCAACATAGCAGATGTTAGATATAGCCTTTTAAAGTTATAGAACAAATAGTTTTATATCAATGTAACTAAGTCTTAATCGCTATGTCTTGTGGCGGCACACCGAAGGTTTTCTTAAAAGCATTGGTGAAATTAGAAGGGTGCTGATAACCCGCTTCATAGGCGGCCTCGGTGATTGAAACCAACCCTCGTTCTAAATGCTGGCGTGCGATCTCTAATCGTCTCAAACGGATGTAACCGTTGATTGTCATGTTGTATGACTGCTTAAAACGCCTTTGAATATTAGATACACTCATCGAAAAATGCTCAGCAAGCATTTTTAGGCTCAGCTCTTGGTCGAGATGAATTTCAATAAAGCAGATTACAGCCTCAATTCGTTCGTCATAACTTTGATGTTCAATGTTAGTTACACGTGTCGCTGGTTTTATTATTTTTGGTTTAGTTTGGTAAGCCAGACAGCAAGTTTGTGGTAGTTGATGCATCGAATTCTCAAGGATCTGTTGAGTTAAGGATTCTATATGCAACTTCTGATGGAAGTTATTGGGTGAAGAGCAAGTCGTCAATTCTTGTGTCAGCTTCCAGATTTCTTCCGTCACTTCTAATTGGAAGTTGGCATTATGTGTATTGATGAAGTTTCGGCATTTACACTCTTCGGTTACTCGAGATTCGAACCATTTTGGTTTGACTAAGATGTTAATATTATTGAGTTTATTGCTTGCTGTCATCACTCGACGGAAATTGGCGGGTTTAGTGAGGTTGACCACCACACCTTGAGGTTGATGAGTGGCATCGAGATCAAATTCGAGATCATCGTAACCAAATGACAGCTTACCTTCCAAAAGAATGGTGATCAGAACTGAAGCGTGAGCGGTAGAGATTATCTTAGTATCGACGAGCTCAATACAGCGGCCACCGTGGATAAATATTAGTTCATTATATTGATAAGAAAGAAATTTCCCCTCAGCCAGTGATGTCTGTGTAGTTTGACCTTGTGTGACAATAATCTGCTTTTCTGTTTGCTCCAACTTTTTAGTCAGAGTGACTTTGCCAATTTTAGCTCGTTTAGACGTTACTTCACTCATTTGACCGTTCCTCATAACAGCTGTGCGTTTTTGCATAAGCAAATCATCTGTGCATTTATAGGTTACAACTCTATCATGATTGATAATTATTATCATTTACATCTAGGATTGAATCTATGGAAAGCCCAGTCAGATCAACAATTAAGCTTTCAGCCCTCTATATCGCAATTGCCAGCACGTTTAGTAGCTCTGTTATTGCCGAAGAAAGTACATCGCACTTCGATGAAGTTGTGGTTTGGGGAACGAAAGTCTCAAGCAACACTGAATCGATCATTGCAGATGACATGTCACTGAAGCAAGCTGACCATATGTCAGATTTGCTGCGCGAAATCCCCGGTGTTGATGTTGGGGGAACGCACTCGATCAACCAGCGAATTACGATTCGCGGCCTAAGCGAAACTGACTTAGACATTCGATTGGATGGCGCTTCTCAGCACGCCAACATGTTCCATCATATTGGTAATTTGACTCTTAACCCTGACATATTGAAATCAGCGGATATCCAAGTAGGTAACAACTCGGTGACGCAAAATGGGTTAGGCGGTTCAGTGCTGTTTGAAACCAAAGATGCCAAAGATCTACTTCGCTACGACGAGACTTTTGGCGCTCGTGTTTATGGCGGGTATGCCACGAATGCAAGCCAGCAAGGTTCACTTACTGTGTATGGTTTGTTGTCAGATAACGTCGATGCCATGCTTTACAGTCATTACATGAGCCGTGACAATTTTGAAGATGGTGATGGTACTGAAACCTTTGGCTCAGAAGGGGATGTATACAATATTCTAGGTAAGATTGGTTTTGAGCCAAGTGACTTACACCGTTTTGAACTCTCTTATGATATGTACCGTGATAACGGTGATTACAGTCCACGCCCTGATATGTCGGGTGGTACGAACGTGGGTTTGTCTAAAAACATCCTCATTCCCACCGATTACAACCGTGACACCATCACGGCCAGCTATGAGCTGCGTGGTGAAAGTCATCAAGGTAACGTGACTCTATACAACACGGAAACTGAGATTCAGCGAGATGAAAGTGTTATGGCACCACGTTGGCCTTCTAATCGCTTATCCAAAAACACGGCTAAAAACCAAAACTTTGGTCTCAACGCAAAGTTCCAATCCGATTATCGCCTGATGTCGTTTGATAACATCGCGACTTATGGCTTTGACTATATGGACAAGTCATCGAGCAGCTATTACGGCAGCAGCAAGTTTATGGACGAGTCAGCAATCTCTACAGCCCTTTTTGTTGAAGATCAGTTCTACTTTACTCAAGCATTCTCGGTCACGGCAGGGCTTCGTTTTGATGATTACCAACGTAAAGCAGAAGTTGGTAGCGAAGATTTTGACGATGTAACTTGGTCGTTGGCCACTCAATGGGATGTTACTCAAGATTGGACGCTGTTCGCGAGTACACGTTCGTTGTTCAAAGGCCCGGAGTTGATGGAGAGCTTTATTGCTTACCAAGATGTCGCTTATTTGGCTAACAATCTGAAGGCTGAGACAGGGCAGAACACGCAAGGTGGTGTCCGTTTCGATAAACGCTTGGATAATCACTTTATTGGTGCCAACCTGACAGTATTCCAAACTAATATTGATGACTATATTGCCGAAAAGTATCAACGTGCAAGTAAGAGTTATTTGATTTATAACCTAGGTGACGTTGAGATAAAGGGCTTCGAGGCGAGCTTATCTTATGGCTACGAGATGTTTAACAGTAAGCTGTCCTATGCGCTTTCAGAGACTAAAAATAAAGACACAGGCGGTGCAGTCGCAGGTGGCAATGGTCGAAGTATTGATATGGGTGACAGCATTACGCTGACACTCGATTATCAGTCTGAAGCGCTTGAGACTATCTTTGGTTGGAATTCGATGTTTGTTAAAGATGAAGACAACGTATTTGATGGTCAGCCGATCAAAGAAGGCTATGACGTTCATAACCTGTTTGCTCAGTGGGTGCCTTCGAATCTTGATGGATTGTCTGTCACCTTTGGTATCGATAACGTGTTTGATGAGCAATACACCTCACACGCTTCTCGTTCAGGTACGGCAAGAGGCTTTACCTTGGATGACTATGAACCTGGCCGTAACTACAAGCTTTCTGCCGCGTATCAGTTCTAGGAAAGGTTTAAACTCATAGGTTTGGTTGGAGCGATAAACTCACGGTCGTAGGGATCCGGAAGGGGTATTGCTCGAAATTGAAGTTATCCGTTTAAGTCATTCTAGTGAAAAGAAAAGCGCCTCTCGAGCAAGGAATCGAGAGGCGCTTTCGCCTTATTTGTTATTGTGGGAATCACTCAATAGGCAAAGACAGCACACCACAATTGAGTTCTACTTGGCTCAGCCATTCTGTTGGAATCGCTCCGTCTTCTTCGTAGAAACACGCCGCTAATACCGCGCCAATCACAATCGCACGCCCGCAGCTGTCACCACCACATAAGATGTTGTCGCGAATGCCTTGTTTGTAATTCTGAGCACCCGCAATGATGCGAATCAGCAGTGGAAACGCGGCACTTAGTTCACAATGTAATCCGAACTTTTTCGCGGCATCTGTTATTGAAAGCTCGGGATCAGCCAGAGCTTCGTCGATTTGGTCGTGTATAAACTTGCTACAGGTTTGTCGCACCATCTCTACCGACTGCAATGGCGAGTTGCCTTGAATCGCCGCTTGAACCAGCAGGGTGATGGCTTGCGCCCATTCCACGGCTTTGTCGTTGTTGTTGGTCACTCGCACCGCGCTCTCGACCATAGCTGGTAAAGTGTGAGACGTGTAAGTACAGGCTACTAATGGAATTATCTTTGAAACTGCGGGGAGCTGCGTGTCATCTGCGCCACAGGCAGTAATCGGGGCGTCCTCTAGTTCTAATTGATGGATATTCAGCAAGCTCATGCGCGTCGCTTTATCAATGTAGCCTTGCCAACTGCCGCCAAAATCAAACCAGTTGCGGAAATGTTGAATATAGCTCGCTTCATCGTATTTTTGGTTGTCGACTAAACTATCGACCATAGCCAATAACTGAGCACCGTATTGCGATTGGTCGCCAGCGGTTTTTCCTTGGTGCGCAAAGTAGCCTTTGTCTTGATAATCGAACTGATTCGGTGACCGAAATTCTGGCTCGAAACCAGCCACGTGTAAGATCCTCTCTTGGTCATACAGCCAGTGCAACCCCATGGAAGCGGCGTCTCCAACCAATGCGCCGACAACGGCGTAAAAAGCTCTTTCTTTATGATTGTCCATGCTGAGTGATGTCCTTGAGAAGAATCAACGTAGTTCGATACTTCAAGTATAGTGATTAGACGAGTATTTCGCTGTGTTTCTAAGAAGAAATATGAAGGGATAAATCCCGATTGGTCAATAGCTTAAACCAATCAGGTGAACTTGATAAGGGAAAGGAATGGTCGGGCGAGTCGGTACTATTAATTAATGACGTTACTGATGGTTAAGGTAAGCACTAGAACGTTGTTCAATCACTTTGAACAGACGCGAAAGCGCAAAGCATAAAGCAAAATATACGAAGCCTACAATCAGCCAGATCTCGAAGATCAACCCCGATGAGTTTGCCATCTCAGTACCAACAAACGTCATCTCTTGGATCGAAATCAGAGACACAATCGACGTGTCTTTAACCAAGGAGATTGCTTGGCCTGCCAATGGTGGGGTGATGGCAGTTAATACTTGTGGGCCAACCACAAATCGATACTTAGACAATGCAGACAAGCCAAGCGAATCGGCCGCTTCCCATTGGCCTTTAGGAATACCTTCTAAACCCGCTCGAATCACTTCCGCAATGTAAGCCGAAGAGAGCAAACCAATACAGATAACACCAGACGCTAAGTTTTCCCAAAGGTTAGCAGGACCAAACAGAAAGGCTTGAACAGCGTTAATCTCGCCATTGTGTTCACGTAAGATACTTTCTAAACCAAGTAATGGAATCAGTTGGTTAGAAACGAAGAAATAGAAGATGAAGACAAACACCAGTGGCGGAATATTTCGAACCAACTGGATAAAAATCAGTGCCGGTGTTTTGAAGAAAGCGATCTTTGAGTGTCTTGCTACACCTAACAATGTGCCAAAAGAGAGTGCTAACACCATACTCCAGACACTCAAGCGCAGTGTAGCGATCAAGCCTTGGAAGAAGTAGGGAATACTGCCTTGAGAAGGTGGAATGAAAATTAGGGTAAACGCATCTTCCCAGCGCCACTGGTAGTTGATACCAACAGCAGAACGATAATAAAGCCAGCCTGCAAACACACAAATGACAGCGAGTAACACGCCATCCAAAAGGTTAAGGCGTTGATACCAAGGCTTCATATAAACGTTGGGCTTAGGTGTTGTTAATGCGCTAGTACTACTCACGTCATTCCTGTTTAAACAATAATAATTAGTAGGCTGTTTTGTTGAGTTTTAGATCATCATTAAAGCGAATCAAGTTGCCGAATCGAGGCAGTGCAGACAACGCACTGCCTCGATTCACTAGCAAAAGTTCAGATTACTGACCTTGAGCAATCTGGTCCTGCCAATCTAGAGTAGAGAACCAGTACTCGTAACGCTCTTTCAACCAACCGTCTTTAGTACGTGCTTTGATCCATTCGTTGAAGAATTCTGCCTTGTCAGTTTCACCTAGGCGAACTGCAAATGCTTCGTTACCTTTTGATAGACGCTCTTCAAATGGAATAAATAGCGTGTCTGCATTTTTGATCGTTTCGTGTTCTGGTTTCGGGCTAGACGCGATAACCGCGTGCGCGTTGCCGTTTAACACTTCTTGGAATGCTTGAGCATCGTCATCGAACTGTAGAACTTTCGCTTTAGGGAAGGTTTCACGAGCGACTTGAACCGTGAATGCTCCACGACGTGCTGCAATTTTTACGCGGCGAGAATCAAAATCAGAGATCTGAGTAAAACCTTCCGCTAGCTCTTTGTTAGCCGCCAGTTGAACGCCAGAGTGCGAGTAAGGTTCAGTGAACAATACGCTTTTAGCTCGCGCTTCAGTGATAGACATACCGCCGATGATTACATCAAATTTTTTCGATAATAGAGAAGGGATAATACCGTCCCATGCCGTAGGTACAAATTCGACTTTCCAACCAGAATCTTCGGCAAGGCGTTTCGCCACGTCGATTTCAAAGCCAACGAGATCGCCTTGTTTGTTACGCATCGCCCAAGGAACAAATGTCGACATCCCAACGCGCAGTGAGCCACGTTCGTTGATTTTATCGAGGTTAGGCGTTTCAGAAGCAAGTGCAGGCAAACTTACGGCAAGCGCAAGTAGGGCTGTAATCGCGGTTTTAAATAGCTTCATGCTGATAAATCCTTATTGTGTTCGCCAGTTAGCCCCGAGCTTATGCTCAAGCCAAGCAGCAACGGCAGAAAGTGAAAGTGTAAGAGCAAGATAAATGATCGCCACAGAGAACCAAATCTCGAATGGCATCGCGGTTTCAGAAACAATGTTTCTGGCTTCAGTCGTCAGGTCAAAAATAGCCATGACACTCACAATTGAAGAGTTTTTAATAAGAGAGATCACTTCATTAGTCAAAGGTGGCAAGGTACGTTGCACCACCTGAGGAAGAATCACATCCCAGTAAGTATAGGTCTTTGATAAGCCCAAGGATTGAGCTGCTTCAAATTGTCCTCTCGCAATACCATTTAAACCGGCACGAAATATCTCGGCGGTGTAAGCGCCTTGGAAAAGTGCCAAGGCTAAAACGGCAGTGCTAAAGCGATCCAGCCCTAACACGGGGCCAAATACAAAATAGAGCAAATAAATTTGTACTAATAACGGCGTGTTACGAATCAACTCAACATAGCTGGTGGCTAAGGTGCGTCCAACCACAGAATTTGAGTTCCTCAATAGCGCCGTCGTTAAACCAATGATCAGCGTAGCAACCAAAGAAATCAGAGAGATATTGATGGTAACCAGTAGCCCTTCAACTAATTCTGCAGGCCACCATTCACCATCTTCATAGAAAGCAATATAGTCCGGCACACGCTCCCATTGCCAGCTGTATCCCATGGTTTGTGCGCCAGAGTCGAGAATCCAAACAACAGCAGCCACCAGTACAACAATCTGTACCAAAGCAGATAGGGCGGGTTTAATAATTCGAATCAACATCAATAAGTCAGGATCTGATTTAGGAACGCTTGAGTACGTTCATGTTGAGGGTTTTCAAAGAGCGCTTGTGGCGTATTCGATTCCACAATTTGTCCTTCATCCATGAAGATAACGCGGTCGGCCACTTGTTTCGCAAAGCCCATTTCGTGGGTCACACACACCATGGTGATACCTTCGCTCGCCAGTTCAACCATCACGTCGAGCACTTCGTTGATCATCTCCGGATCAAGCGCTGAAGTCGGTTCATCAAAAAGCAGTAATTCAGGCTTCATGCACAGCGAACGGGCGATAGCTACACGTTGTTGCTGACCGCCAGAAAGTTGTACTGGGTATTTGTTGGCTTGTTCAGCGATGTGTACGCGCTCGAGATAGTGCATTGCAAGCTTTTCGGCTTCTCGTTTGCTTTTTTTCAGCGTACGTATTGGAGACAGAGTCAGGTTTTCAAGCACGGTAAGATGGGGGAATAAATGAAAATGCTGAAACACCATTCCGACTTGGCCAGGTGTGTTGAATTTACTCGGAAGTACTTGTTCTAACACGCAAAGCTCGCCACTTTCGAAAGGTTCTAGCTGATTGATACAACGGATTAAAGTTGATTTACCCGAACCTGATGGCCCGCAAATCACCAGTATCTCTCCTTGTTCAATCTTTAAATCGATATCCTTTAGGGCATGAAAATCACCATACCACTTGTTAAGTGACTTAAACTTAACCATTTCCTTGAGATTGTTCAAATCGTTGTTCATACCTAATAAAGAGACAGGTTTACCTTAACAATATAGAAATATGATTGCACATTAAATTAAGGACTTATGAGAATTTAATAGCATCTTGTAGGGCAAATTAAAAAGCAGCGCCTGATTTGGACGCTGCTTGAGGATATACGCAAAGGCAAAGAATTTGGTTCAGTTTCACGGAATAAATTTTTAGATTATGGTGATTTTCTTTAGAACCTTGTTTTCCTTGCTTTAATTTTGACTGCTATTGAATTGCAGACTCTAAAATCTCACGCGTTTTCTGAGGCGTGATTGCTTTGTTCTCGCCAAGCTCTAGGTAACCGTGTGATTCAAGTTGAGCAACAACGTTGTCGATTGCTGCCGCTTTAGTTGCTTCGTAACCGTCGAACATAGTTGCAACGTCTAGGCTGTGGTAGAAGGCTTCGATTGCAGCAATAGTGCGCTCGGCTAAATCAGCACCCGCTTCTAGGCCAAATACGTTGCGACCCATTTGCTCTAGCTTGCCACGCTTCGCTTCGATTTGATTACGAAGTAGTGAAGGTTGAACAATCGCAAGAGAACGTGCGTGGTCTACGTGCCATAGTGCTGTGAATTCGTGGCCAATCATATGTGTTGCCCAATCTTGAGGAACGCCAGTACCAATCAGGCCGTTAAGCGCTTGGTTTGCAGTCCACATTAGGTTTGCACGCCATGCGTCGTTGTCACGCTCGTCGTATTGCTTACCCAGTACAAGTAGGTTCTTAAGCAGTGTTTCTGCGTAACCGTCTTGAACCATCGCGTCTGTTGGCATTGTGATGTATTGCTCACATACGTGAACCCACGCATCAACTAGACCGTTGATCAGTTGGCGCTCTGGCAGAGACTTCATTACGTCTGGGTCCATAACCGCGAACTTAGGTTGTACTGCAGGGTTCATGAACGCCAGTTTCTCTTGAGTCTCTTTACGAGTGATTACAGCACCCATGTTAGATTCAGAACCTGTCGCAGGGAGTGTCAGTACAGCACCAATAGGGGTTGCTTCAGTAACTTGGTGTTTGCCCGCTAGGATATCCCAACCGTCGCCGTCGTATTTAGCTGCCGCAGCAACGTATTTAGAACCGTCGATTACTGAACCACCGCCAACAGCGATAATGAACTCTACGTTTTCTTCTTTAACAAGAGCGACGGCTTTATCTAGCGTCTCTTTGGTTGGGTTAGCTTCAACACCAGCGAACTCAATCCAAGCGTGATCCTTTAGAGAAGCGACAACTTGGTCGTAAACACCGTTGCTTTTGATTGAACCGCCACCGTAGATGACTAGTACTTTCTTCGAAGTATCAACCGCTTGGCTGATAGCGTTGATTTGGCCTTGGCCGAAGTGGATAACTGTAGGGTTAACATAAGTGAATTGCATTAGAGATTCCTTGTGTAAAGCTCAATTTGTTATTTTATTTGATTGCTCAATTTCTATATTTGCATATTAGTACAGTAATCTAGGGTGATGAAGAGCTGATTCTCCAAATAAATTGCCTATTTCTACAAAATTGATATTCTTTCTCTGCTTTAGCTTACTTACTCTTAGCACTTGGAATGGAAAGTCGCCACTTATGAAAACACTCGCGCAGTTGTTACAGTCTTATGTAGAACACAAAGGTTGGGATGATCTCGAAGGGATCAGAGAAACTGAAATTGGCGGTGTGTGGTTGTATAGAAGCAGTGGCGGGAATCAACGTCAGCCATTCACTTACCAGTCGGGTATTATCATGCTCGGGCAGGGCAAAAAGAACATCTATATTGGCGATAGACCCGTTACTTACGCTGCTGGTGATTATCTTGTGGTAGGCGTGCCAATGCCATTGGAGTGTGAAGCCTTACCTGTAAATGGCGAACCATTGCTTGGTTTGTCGATAAGCATCGATTCTCAGCGCTTGCACAGCTTAGTCAAAAAGCTGGAAGACCAAGGCTTTCTAGAGAGCTACTGCAACAAGCACAAGCAGAATTCGAGCGGCTTAGAATCGACGCCAATGGAAGAGCAAATGCTGGAGAGCTTTACTCGATTGGTCAAAACTCTACATTGTGACATTGAAGCCAATATATTGGGCGATGCCATGGTCAGCGAAATTGTCTACCGCGCCCTAACCGGTTCAGAAGGGCGTGTGCTGTTTGATTTAGCTCATCATGACGGCCATTACGCACGTGTCGCTAAAGCGCTGTCTAAAGTGCATGAAGAGTACGACCAAACCATCACTGTTCAATCGCTTGCCGACGAAGCCAACATGAGCGTGTCTGCCTTCCACAATGCATTCCGTAATGTCACCTTTGAATCTCCTCTTCAATATTTGAAGAAGGTAAGACTCAACAAAGCCAAAGAACTGATTCAGCTAGAAGGCCTTCGCATCAGCGATGCTGCTCGCCGAGTCGGCTACTCCAGCCCATCCCAGTTCAGTCGCGAATTTAAGCGCCACTTCAATACCACTCCGAGAGCGGTTTAGTTCTTCTTTCAACGAAACTATCTGTTGAGAGCTATGGTGTCGATTGCTCATCGTTGACGCCATCGTGATTCCTGAAAGTACCATTTCTTGGTTGAACACCATACTTCTCATGTCATCCCCCTGAGTCTCATATTTGTTGAATTATATGAGTAAATGTATCTAATCATAGGCATTGTCAGATTGTAGGTATTTGATTCTCGAATATATTATTAACGTACTTATATAAAATAAGCTCTCAAAAATAATTAATTAAATAGCCTAAGAATTTATGCATGGGTATAAGAGGTAAAGTTACTAACCTAGCTAGTAATGGAGTTTTAGTGTGAACAACCTATCAAATATCATCTAAATTTTGTAAATTACCCATCGAATTATCTGAGAGAGTATTCAGGATTATTGAATAGACTTAAAATTAAAGAGAATTTAGCAGTTGATAAAGCCTAATGTGACGGATAATTAGTCGCTTGATGACTAATTATCCTGTAACTTGCTGATTTATAGTCAACTGAGAGTCTGATGTATATCACGTTTACCCTAAAATAATTCACTTAACATGGCGCTACTTTAATCATTCTTTCCAATACGATTGTTAAATATAAATACGTATTCCTATATTATTAAAAGGATAATTCCGATGAGTAGCGATATCATTAAAATTTCAAGAAATACTGAAAATGCACCAATTAATTCTGTATCTACACAAACGGTCGCTTTTTCTCATTATAATAACTTTTCTGCTCAACTGCCTGTTGACCCTAAAACAGGTGAAATAGTTATTGGAGATATTAAAGATCAAGCAGCACAATGCTTAAATAATATTAAGGCCATTGTTGAAAGCATCGACCATGTTATGGATGATGTTGTGAAGATTAATGTTTTCGTTAAGAATATTTCTGATATCGATGCTATCGATGAAGTTTACGCAAGCTTCTTCAACAACAGCCTGCCGACACGTACAGTCGTGGGTGTAGCTGCGCTACCGAACAGTGACGCTTTAGTTCAAATGGATGCTCTTATTTCAAACGGCGAAGGTACTAAACCACAAGCACCTTGCGCACTAGTTAAGGTCTCAAGAAATACAGATAATGCGCCTCAAAGTGCTGTATCGACGCAGACAGCGGCTTTTTCTCACTACAACAACCTTTCGGCTCAATTGCCTATCGATGTAAATACAGGTGAGTTGGTTTCAGGTGGTATCACAGAGCAAACGACACAATGTTTAGCAAACATTAAAACGATTCTAGAGAGTATCGGTCATGTCATGAATGATGTGGTTAAAACCACTATCTACCTTAAAAATGTTGAAGATGCAGAAAAGGTAAATGAAGTTTGCGCTAAGTTCTTCCCAAGTTATGTACCAGCGCGAACGGTTGTTAATGCTGCTGAACTACCAATGGGCGCTTTAATTCAAATTGATACATCCGTTTCACATGGCGACGGTACACCGCCGCAATTACCAGAAGACACTCGCTTGTTGGTTATTGAAGCTAATAATACTGTCGATGCCCCTTTCATGGCTTATTCGCACACCGTTGCTTTCTCTCACTACAATCATATTTCAGGCCAATTACCTTTAGACCCGAAAACAAATGAAATGGTTGCTGGTGGTGTAAAAGAGCAAGCGGAACAATGTTTACAAAATATTAAGGCGATCATTGAAAGTGTTGATCATAGTATGGACGATACTGTGAAAATTAATATTCAGCTTAAAAATGTTTCAGACATTGATACAGTGAACGAGGTCTACACAACATTCTTTAATGCTGAATTACCGGCAAGAACGGTGGTTGGGGTTTCAGAGATTCCTATGAATGCTCTAATTCAAATTGATGCAGTCGTTTCCAACTGCGAAGGTACACCACCACAAGACGTCGTTGCTTAAATTAATTGCACCCTTCTCAATAATAGCGATCAGATCTCGGCTTTAGCTCTTAAACATTGAGTCGAAACATAAGCCGGCGGTCTGATCTGCTAACTCCCCACAGATACTGCCAATCCCAAGCCTCGCTACATAACTTATTCGAAGCGATATAATTAAGCTTATACTCGACATATGGTGCTTATTGAGTCGAAGTGTCTTAATATGAAAAACAGATGCTTAACGTAAGAAAGAAAACCAGTTTATGCAATTTCGAGTTATTTTATTGTTGTGCCTAGCGGTAGTGGGGTGTTCATCTAATCAAGAGCTAACACCTGATCCAACAACTATCACGCTTTTTTATGGTGAGACGTCGATCTCGGCGGGTGTGTTAGAAGATAAAACATTTAATTCGGTTCTAGCCAATAGAAGAGAGAGTGTTACTTTCTCGGGCTCACTATCAAAACAAAACTCAGGTTACTTAGTTGATATGTTAGTGATCAGAGAAAATAGAGCACCACGTTCAAAGCGCCAATTAAACACCTTACTTCTTATGAAGCCGGGAGAGTTAGTGGATGTTGGCGGTGTGAACAATGATGTGTTCAGAGTCATTTTAGAGTAACAATCCCGAAGTAATCAATTAATGTAAAATTTTTCTTTACCTCAACCTAACTTCAAGTCTTAAGCTTCTCTTACCCAATAAGAAGGAGCTTATTATGCAAAATAACTACGTAAAAGAACTCGCCGTTAAAACTTACCAAGAAGACCTTAAGAAAGAGTACGTTAAATCTAAAGCTAGGCCATTCCACGGCCCGAGTTTTATCGGCGGCGTACTGTTGTCAGTCGTGTTGGTTGGGTTGTTTTATTGACTTGAAAGCGTACAGGCCATTGAGATAACTTATTACAGGATACTGATAGCCGAATTGTTGTGAAAGCTAAAACAATCAGAGGTACCGAGATAAACATAGTAACCTTAATTGCGTTATCTTCTACCGATGATTTGGCAAACTCACAGTAATACTGGCCAAATATATCCAACGACTACCCATTCGACAGTAACTTAGTGTAATTACACTAAACTATTCATTACAGCTTGCCTTGACCAGCCTTTATGTAGCTTTACTACCTCAGTGCTGATTTGTACTGGATGATTCTGCTAATACCTACAACAACGTTAGCTGTTGACGACTTTACGTCGCTATGAACTATGACTCTTCGTTAGTTTCTCTATCATCAATTATTGTTCAGTTAATTATACAGAGCAGCTTCCTTTTTATTTGGTTTTATCCATCAAAATGTCCTGCTCTCCTTTCAATGGAGATTTCCCATATATTCAGATGGTTGAGGTTAGGATTAGGTGTTTGCGTTAGGACTTAACTTACTCTCTAGCGTGCATTTGATTACATTTATGGTTTGTTTCACTTCCAAACAGATTGGTTTCATCAAGGGTATGTGGTGATGTAACCCAGATAAAGTTGCTGATTTCAATCCCTCCCCATTAAATATCGCGATCACTGTCAGTTTTTTATAGCGCAAATAAATACTAAAAAAAGCGATGCAATCATTACCCCCTGAAATGGCACTGTGGCGTAATTTTGTGGCTATTATGTTATGAAGTTGTCGGTAGGTTACGGTATGTATAATATACGGTTAGTAGTGTTTCCGTGCGTGATATTTATAAATGTGCACAATTACACTCAATTCAGGTAGATGACTATTAAGTGGTCAGATTTGTTTTTATTTGTGTAAATCTCATAAGTAAGAATACAATCATTCCGTTGCATCGCAAAATGCGATGCATATCACTTTGTTCGGGGTGCCGTGTTGTCTACTGTTAATTTACTTTGTCTGTTTTTTATTACATTACTAATAATATGCACATCATTTCATTTGAAGTCGTCGGAAGGTAAAAAAAAGCTATCTTTTGTTCAGCAAAGACTTGAACGAGAACAAAATAAACAAAGGCTCAAACGTTTTTTCTGTGAAGAAACAGATTTACCTAACATCAACTATATTCAAGAAAAATTATTAAGAACAAACAGAAGTACCTACAAGATCATGCATGTAATCTGTGTTGGGAGATCTGCAGATTTCTATAAGTTTTTCGACTCAAAAACTAGTCGAATAGTTAAAACAGAATTACATCACTACCTAAGTAAGACACTTTCACCAAGGGTTATCGGTTTGTTTGAAGACAAATACATTGTTCTTGTATTTGAAAGCGATACTCCCTGGGAAGAAAAAAAAATCCTTGAGCAGCAACAAAAAATTCAATTCTCTCTGCCTCTTGAAAAGAAAGTAGGCGATAAAACCCTAACTTTTGATTATTCTCTTGCTAGCATGATCCTATCTAATTTTGATAAACCCCAAGATAAAAATCAGTTGTTTAGAAGAATGGCTTACAGTGTTAAAAAGTCACTTCAATCTATTGATGGTGTCTACATATATAACATTAATGACTATGAAAAAAACGTTAGAACCCGTTCGGTAATCCAAGCTTTACATCACGATATAAAAAAGGGAGGGACTCAGTTCGAGCTTTTTTATCAACCCGTCGTTTATAGTATGAATACTTCTAAAGAGTACCTTTGGGAAATATTGCTTAGGTGGAAACGCACAGAGTTCGGAGGTCCTGGTGTATTTATGCCATTATTGGCAACGGAGCCGCACCTACATTACTCATTAACCATTATAATTTTTAAAAAAATAATTGAATACGCAAAAAAAACTCAAGATACACTTCCTAATATCAGTGTTAACATTAGTCATGCAGATTTAAGTATCGTTGACTTTTATGATGATGTAATGGAATTAACCAAATTAGTTCCAGAGTTAAGAAGTAAGATAATATTTGAAACAGTTGAATATAGTGAGGGTCTTTTACATAGTTATGCTAAAGAAAATATAATTGCTCTTAAAGGGGCAGGTTTTCGATTTGCTATTGATGATTTTGGATGTGGTTACTCCAATTTTAACCTTTTATCAGAAAAATATTTTGATTTTATTAAGCTAGATAAGTCGTTACTACAAAAATGTCAGGAAGATATTTTGGCCAATGAGACACTTAAGTTTATGGTTAAGCTATCTGAGCGTATTGATGTAACCTTGATTGTCGAAGGCGTTGAAAATCCTCAACACCTACGACTACTTCCAAAAAAATCTAACATATTATTCCAAGGCTTTCATTTTTCCAAACCAAGAAGGTTAATTAGCAATGTGAAAACAGGTTGATATATGTATGGGTAATAATATGTGAAGGGCTGTAAATGACATTAAACAAAATCGAATTCGTTAACTAATTTAAGAGTATTACTATTTTAAAATTTCAACAAATAATAGAGATCCATTTAAATGAAAATGAAAATGAAAATGATGATACCAATTTTGTGCATTCTGGCCTTATCAGCTTGTGGTGGCGGCGGTGATGGTGGGAGTAACCCGACAATTCACAAAAAAGCTACTGGAAAAGTAATCGATGGTTATATTGTTGGCGCTACCGTTTTTCTAGATATAAATAATGATGGTAAGTATAACGCAAACACTGAACCTAGAGCTTTAACTACAAAAGGTGGTAGTTATGAGCTTGACCTAAATGAAACCCAAGATAAATGCCTTGGTTATGCTCCAACGATAGTAGATGTTCCTGTTGGCGCTATTGATGAAGATTTGGGGCCTGTGAAAAATGCTTATCGTATGGTCTTACCCCCTGAATTTAAAGAACAGGTCGATTTCAAAAACCGTTTTATCACCCCTTTAACTTCATCTTTATGGGCGACAGTAGAAACCAATAATGGTAAAAGTAACTATACGTGTCAGGATCTAATGAGCGATATAGAAAAACAAACTAAACAGGCTCAAGCGTTAGAGCATGCTCTTACAGAAACAATTCGCACATATAATATTTCTGAGGCTAAAATTTATGGTGACTTTATTGCATCCGAAGATAGTGACCTTGCCTTAAAGGCCCAAAATATCGTAACAGGTCTAAAGAAATCGTTCACAGATACAAAAGATTTACAACAAACCAACCCCAATAGCTATGTGCAAGTTCATTACTACTTCAAAGATGAAAACGGCGCTAGGAATTGGTATAAAAAGGTTTATATTTCTTCTCTAGGTACTAATCAATCAGCAAAGCAAACAACCACAAAAATGAGCGATGATTTGTTAACAGAGGTGGAAGTGTTGTCTGAGTCCACATCGGTTAACCTTTCAACTCAGTGGGGTGTTTACAACAATACTTTTGATATTGCTAGTATTAACAATTTTAATAGCAGCATCCGTCCGGGGTGTACATTCACAGAGAAAATCATTATTAAAGATGATAAATTTGATAATGTACTATCTAACATTGCCTACGATGGTAATATACATAACTTAGTGAATTGTCAATCTCTGGATCTAACAAATAAAATAGTCTCTAGAACTACTTCAACTTGGAAATATAACAAGAGTATCAAAGAACAATTAAATCGTACTTATGTCGACTGGAATGAGCATACTTTTGGAAAAGGCGATGACTTTGGATTATCGACAGTCGTTAATGTTAAAAGTCATTTAAATAGTTTAGATTCTGAAAATATCAAAACAAACATTATGGGTAGATATAAAGATTACTCTAGTAATGAATTAGGTGACGCATCTAAGGTCATACGGTCAAAGATAGTTAATGATCAGAGTAAAGAAATCACCTATTGGAAAACACTCTTTCGTGCATCTCCGACGACATATTCACGAAGAATAACATCGTCAGATCAAACTTCTGTATACGAAAAAAGTACTGACGGAACTAATTGGGTAGTATCGAGTAAACCGTAGTCGTTAAGTATGTATATAATTGATGGGGTGGGTTGCTTAAATGTCACGCCCCATTCACTTCTATTAAAAAATATCTTCCTATGCCCACTAGAACCTCACTTTCAGCTGCTAACTCTGAAATAAGTAGTGACGTACCGTTTACTCAGAGATTTGGGTACTCGAATTTCAATCGTAGGCAAGGCTTTCGAAATAACCATTGGGAGTACTCGTATGGATGTATTTTTGCATTTACTTCAAACAAGTGATGCTAGGGCGCTCTTGGAATTTGAAGTAGACAATAGAGATTGGTTCGAGATGTCTGTACCACCACGGGAAGAAAGTTTTTATTCACTTTCAGGTGTAGAGAAGCAGATTGCTAGTTTTTTAGCGGAATATGAAAGTGATGAGATGATTCCTATGTTGATAAAAGATGAACAAGGGATTATCTGCGGTAGGATTAATGTACGTGACATCGACGAACACGGAGAACGAGGAGAGCTAGGCTATCGAGTGGGTCACTCCTTTAGTTCTAAAGGCATTGCGTCTAACGCGGTGAGGAAGTTACTTATCTATTTGGCGGAGCACTCTTCCCTTAAATATGTGGATGCCTATGCGTTAGGGGGTAATGTTGGTTCCAACAAGATTTTATCCAAGGCCGGTTTTGGCTTAGTTGAGCGTGTAGAGAATTACGCGTTATTCAAAGGGCAAAATCAAGACGCTAATTATTATCGTAAGGTATTAGCTGAGTAGGTGAGTATCAGTGCCTTATTCATTAGAAGCTGGCAGCGTCCTTCTAGCCAGCTTATGGTTTTATGTTACTTAAAATAGATCTTTAGGTTTACGGCCACTTATTAGATTTACATTTACTTCTGAGGCTTGTTACGTTCGATTACGCTAATAGCGATAGCCAAAAACAGAATATCTTTCACTAGGAAGAAGTTAGTGACTAAGATGCCATCCGATACTTTCCAAACGTTTGGCGTGGTGACTAGAAAGCTCAGTGTCACAACAAAGATAGCCGCTGCTGCAATACCTGAATAGAAAGCAATTGTCGGTTTCCTAAATCCAACGAGCAGTCCAATCGCAACAACGATCTCCGCGCCACCCACCATGTTAGAGACAGCTTGTACTGAGAACAGTTTGTAAAGCCAGTTCATTGCTGGGTGGTTTGCAATTAAAGGCTCAATTAGCATCGCTTCAGTTGGCGTAAACTTGTAAATACCAATCCAAGCTAACACTAATGCTACACCAATCACGCCTAGGCTGTATCCGACGTTACTCTGTTTTAAATCATAGGTTTGAACATGCATAAAAGTACTCCATTTAATAAAATCTCTGAATATGACCGCAAGAGTTCAGATTAAATTTCGCGTTGAGAGTAATACTTAATATATTTATCTAGAAACTCAATAGATGGTGATTTATTGTTTTGATATTAATGCGTAGGCTAGTGATGTTGAACACCAAAGTCATAGGTTGGCGATAGTGCTGTTTAGCCGGTACTACGAGCTTTCTAATTTTTGTTTTCAATGTTAGGAATTTGGATTAGATTACGCTGATGTGCACCCTAATTATAAGAAGAGTATAACCAGTGAAAATTCATAGAATTAATCCGACCAAGCGTTGGTCTGATGTGACTGTGTTTAACGGTATTGCAAGCTTTGTTGAAGTACCAGAGGCGGATACAACGGCAGGAATTAAGAATCAGGTTCAGCAAATCTTCGAACAAGCTGAAGAAATGATGAGTTTGGTAGACAGCGATAAATCTCGTGTATTGTCAGTGACTATTTACCTAACGGATTTCGCTAACTTTGATGCACTCAATGAAGTGTGGGAAGAGTGGTTCCCTGAAGGCTGCGCGCCAAGCCGTGCGTGCGTGAAAGCAGAACTCGCTAACCCTGAACTATTGGTTGAGATGTCATTCATGGTTGCTGCTGATGAAAAGTTTCAATAAGCCGAAATCTCGGTAGATACAAGCGCTAGTAGACATAACTATTAATAAAGTCGACAGCGAACAGATAAAAAAAGCCACTCAGGTGAATCACTTGAGTGGCTTTTTAGTGTTCTACGCTATCCGAAACTAAATCGGATTAGGTATTAAGCGAGACCTTGATCTCTTGCCATCTGCTTCGCGATCTTCGGTGCATGCCATAGACATGGCAGCAAGATAAACGAAACAGGAACGGCAGTGATCACAATGAACGACTGCAGAGCTGAGATGCCGCCAGAGCCCATTGAGATAAGCGCGATAGCCACTGCCCCCATAATGACGCCCCAGAACGTTCTAACTGCTGAGTTAGGTTCTGTAGTACCAGTCATTACTACACTGATGGTGTAGGTCATTGAGTCACCTGTGGTCACAATGAACGTGGTCGTCAGGATAAGGAACAGGATTGCAATCAGAGTCGGGAACGGTAGTTGCGAAGTAATAGCTAGTAGTACAGCTGGAAGGTTGAAACCTTCGAATGCGCTAGATATTACGCCTGGGTTCTCTAATTCAAACGCTAAGCCACTACCACCAACAATGCTGAACCAAAAACAAGTCACAAGCGGTGCAACGATGCTGATAGAAACGATCATTTGGCGAATAGTTCGGCCACGTGAGATACGAGCAATGAAGATCGCCATCATTGGGCCATAACCTAAGAACCAACCCCAGAAGAATACAGTCCAGCCACCTAGCCACGCAGTATCTTGGCGGTATAGCGCCATTGGGATAAAGTTGTCGACCATTTCACCGATTCCTTGTAGGTAACCATCAATGATAAAGCTGGTTGGGCCAACAAGGAGAATGTAAACGATTAGGCACACCGATAAGATGATGTTGTAACGGCTTACCAGTTGGATGCCTTTACTTAGACCACTTAATGCCGACAGCGTATACATTGCAATAGCGAATAGAATAACGACGCTTTGGGTAGCAAAGCTGTCAGAAATTCCAAACAGCTCGCTCAACGCGTAGCTGATCTGTAGGCCAAGGAAGCCGATAGGGCCGATTGTACCTGCGGCTACTGCCACAATGCTGCACGCATCAACGACGTTACCAATCCAACTGTTGATTGCCTTGTCGCCCAGTACTGGGTAAAGCAGGGTGCGTGGCTTAAGAGGAAGGCCTTTTTCGTAGTGCAAGTACATAAGCACAATCGAAGAGAGACCACCTAAGATAGCCCATGCAAGGAAACCCCAGTGCATGAAAGATTGTGATAGTGCATTGAATGCCATCGCTTGAGGGTCTGCATTGCCATACAGCGGTGGAGCTGAAACAAAGTGAGCAATTGGCTCTGCAGCTGCCCAGAACACGCCACCACCCGCAAGGAGTGTACATAGGACGATAGACATCCATTTAAACGTGGTCATTTCTGGTAGGGCAAGCTTCCCTAAACGAACATGGCCTGTGCGACTTAGTGCAAGCACTAAACCGATAATGAAATTGAGTAGTAGTAGGACTTGCCAGAAAGCACCGAACCATTTAGTTGAGTAACTAAAGCCGATGTTGACAAGTTCGGACAATACGGAGGTGTTGGTGAAAGCAAGGATGACAAAGAGGGTCAGGAAACTGCCACTCAGCCAAAAGACTGGGTTTCCGAGTTCCAGTTTTTCACCCAAAGATTGAGCTCTATTGAAATCGATAGAAGTAGATTCTGCGTTGATGTTTTCGTTGGCGACTTGCGTCAAGTTGGACATTATTTCTTCGCTATATTTGGCTCTTTCAAGCCTATGTATTTCTCCCACATTCGGATAAAAATGTGAGGCTCGTCAAAAAAGCCGCTGATACTAACATATTTGTTATCCAAAAGTGGGCGATTTCATAAAATAATCTCAAATCGCCCCTAATTCCCTACTTTTTGGTTAGTTTTGATACGAATTCTCATCGAATCTAAATCATATTTCTAAATTTTGAGACACTATTTTTTTAGCTTTGCGAAATAAATTAATATTAGTTGTTGGTGCAAAATAAGTGTCGAGTCATTGCATGCTATAAACAAATTAATGCGAGTCATTTTATAAATAAGGAATATTTTAGGTGTTTAATTGGCACTGTTACCTACAGTTGTTTTGCGAAGGAATTTAAGTGGCAAAAAAAGTGTCATTTACTTTAAATATCTTAAAACAACAACTTAAGGGACTGCAAACATGCACCTAAATCAAGGAAGAGTGGCCAAAAAGGTTTTTACACTCAGTACTCTCACTGCGTCATGCTTAATGGCTTTCAATAGCTATGCGGCTGTGGATTGCTCAACGTTAGAAGCGTGGGATCCTGCCACGGTTTACACCGGCGGCGATCAAGTTTCACATGACGGTAGTGCTTACAAAGCCAATTATTGGAATCAAAATAACAACCCAAACAAATTCGAAGGTGACCATGCACAATGGAAGAAGGTTGATGTGTGTAGCGGTGGTGGTACGCCCAATGAAGTGCCAACGGCTTCGTTAACGACTCCATCAGCCTCTGACATAATCACTGAAGGCGATAACGTGGTGTTGAGTGCAACGGCGCTAGATTCTGACGGCAGTGTTACCTCGGTTGAATTCTTCATTGATGGAACTTCAGTTGCGGTTGTAACAGCGGCACCTTTCGAAGCGGCTTGGGCTGCAACGTCTGGTAGCCATCAGGTTTCGGTTGTTGCTACAGACAATGAAGGCGCGGCTAGCTTAGCGAGCGCGGTCTCTATTTCTGTCGATTCAGTTACACCTGGAAATGAAGCGCCGACAGTATCGGTTGCGCTTTCTGCATCTTCGGTTGATGTTGGTGGTGTGGTAACGCTTACCGCAACGGCAACAGACAGCGATGGTACGGTTGATAAGGTCGATTTTTATGTGGCAGGTTCTTTAGTCGGAACGGCTGCGACAAGCCCATACACGCTTAACTACACAACCACTCAAGCGGGTTCTTTAGCGGTTTACGCAAAAGCGACTGACAATCAAGGCGCAACGACAGATTCAGCGCTGGCTTCTTTGACGGTGAATGGCGTACCAACGGTGAGCACTTGTCGACCTGATGGCTTGTATCAAACTCAAGGTGTCGATGTTCCTTATTGTACGATTTACGATGATGAAGGCCGTGAGAAAATGGGCGCGGATCACCCACGTCGTGTCATTGGTTACTTCACCAGCTGGCGTGCAGGGGATGACCCACAAGCTGCTTACCTAGTAAATGACATTCCTTGGGAACAACTCACACACATTAACTACGCTTTCGTGAGCATTGGCTCAGATGGCAAAGTAAACGTGGGTGATGTGAACGATCCAAACAACGCAGCGGTTGGTAAAGAGTGGCCGGGCGTGGAAGTTGACCCAGCATTAGGCTTCAAAGGTCACTTCGGTGCATTAGCGACAGCGAAGAAAAAACACGATGTTAAGACTTTAATCTCAATCGGTGGTTGGGCGGAGACCGGTGGCCACTTTGCCACTGATGGTAGCCGAGTGGCTGATGGTGGTTTCTATACCATGACGACCAATGCTGACGGTTCTATTAACCATCAAGGTATCGAAACATTCGCAACTTCAGCGGTTGAAATGCTTCGTAAATACAAGTTCGATGGTCTAGATATCGATTACGAATACCCAACGTCAATGGCGGGCGCAGGCAATCCGTACGATAAAGACTTTATGGAACCACGTCGTCAATACCTATGGGCTTCTTACCAAGTGTTGATGAAAGTGTTGCGTGAGAAGCTTGATGCAGCCTCTGCGCAAGACGGCAATCACTACATGTTAACTATCGCGGCGCCTTCTTCGGGTTACCTACTGCGCGGTATGGAAACATTCGATGTAACCAAATATCTCGATTACGTAAACATCATGTCTTATGACCTTCACGGTGCGTGGAACGATCACGTAGGTCATAACGCTGCGTTGTTTGATACAGGTAAAGATTCAGAGTTAGCACAGTGGAACGTATACGGCACAGCGGCTTACGGCGGTATCGGTTATCTGAATACGGATTGGGCCTACCACTACTTCCGTGGTTCTATGCCAGCAGGTCGTATTAACATCGGTGTGCCTTACTACACACGTGGTTGGCAAGGTGTAACTGGTGGTGAGAATGGTCTTTGGGGCCGAGCACCACTGCCAAACCAAGCTGAATGCTCAGCAGGTACTGGTGAAGGCGAGAAGAACAACTGTGGCCATGGCGCAATTGGTATCGATAACATGTGGCACGATACTGATCCGAAAGGCAACGAAATGGGTGCAGGTTCAAACCCAATGTGGCATGCGAAGAACTTAGAGAAAGGCATTTGGGGTTCTTATGCAGCAGCTTACAAGCTTGATCCTGTTAACGATCCTTCAGATGTTCTAATGGGGACTTACACGCGTAACTATGACAGCGTGGCTGTTGCTCCTTGGTTGTGGAACGCAGAGAAGGGCGTATTCCTTTCAACGGAAGATAAAGATTCTATCGATGTGAAAGCCGATTACGTTATCGACAAAGAAATCGGTGGCATCATGTTCTGGGAACTAGCAGGGGATTACAACTGTTACGTACTCGATGCGAACGGTAACCGAACTTCAATCGATACAACCGAACAGGCGTGTAATAGCGGAAACGGTGAGTTCCATATGGGTAACACTATGACGAAAGCTATCTACGATAAGTTTAAGTCAGCTACTCCATATGGAAACAAGGTTGCAACGGGTGCTATCCCAACGGAAGCATTAGATATTACTGTTTCTGTAGGTGGCTTCAAAGTCGGTGATCAAAACTATCCAATTAACCCTAAGATCACGTTTACAAACAATACAGGTCAAGCGCTTCCTGGTGGTACTGAGTTCCAGTTCGATATCCCAGTGTCTGCACCTGATAACGCAAAAGATCAATCGGGCGGTGGTTTGTCTGTGATTGCTTCTGGTCACACTCGTGCCAATAATATTGGTGGTCTAGATGGTCCGATGCACAGAGTAGCGTTTACATTACCTGCATGGAAAGAGCTTCCTGCTGGTGGTGTGTATGAACTCGATATGGTTTATTACTTGCCAATTTCTGGCCCTGCAAACTATACAGTGAATGTGAATAGTGTCGATTATGCATTTAGCTTTGAGCAGCCGGATCTACCACTGGGTGATATCAGTACTGGTGGCGGTAATCCTGGTGATGGCGGTACCAACCCAGGTACATGCGATACTGCGGGTTTAGCTGTATATCCCGACTTACCTCAGAAAGATTGGGCGGGTAACCCAAGCCACGCAAACACGGGCGACCAAGTGGTTCATAACGGTAGTGTTTACCAAGCAAACTGGTGGACAAGTGCCGAGCCGGGAAGTGACGGCAGTTGGACCAAAGTGTGCTCTTAATTTAATGCTAAGCAATGCATTTATAGACAATAGAGCGTAGTAATAGGTAATAAATGCGAATGCTTTTAAGTCTATTTATCAGGGCTTTAGTATAAATTAAGTTATCAATTTAAACGTAAAATCAAAACGCCGAACTGAATCCAGTTCGGCGTTTTTGCTATAAGTCACAGATTGCACATGAAGAGCGCTATTAATATCGGCTATCGTTCAGTAAAATCGATAAATGTGATATAAAACAATCTACTTATAAAAACAATAGCGTTACCTAAAATTTAAAAGCTATGAGGTGATTTTGAAAGTAAGACGTAAGTATATCCTCAACTTTTCCATCGTGTTGGCCCTCGTATCTTTGGTCCTCTCTGCTATTCAATTTAACCGAACCAAAGAATCACTTTTAGAGTCTAATCAATTCTTCTTCCGTACTATTGTAAACGCAAGCTACGACATCGTAGATACTACCGTTAACGAAGCTATTAAAACCTATCTCAAAGGTGTGACTGATACTGTCGCTTCTCACACACTAGGTGTCACTCCAGAACAAGAAGTTAAAGAAGTCATCCGAATTGCTAACGAATTGGTGATTGGAGAGTCAGGTTATATCTATTTGATGTCACCACAAGGTGTCCACCTGTATCATCCGTTTTTACAAGGGCAAAATCGCGCGCATTTAACCCATATTCAAACGCAACTGACCTCAAAGTCTGGAATGACTCAGTATTCTCATGCTAATCCACATGAAGTCGGCAAGCGTGCGAAGGTCGCGTATTCAGTGAGGCTACCGAGTGGTAATACATTGGTGGCGACCACTTATAAAGATGAACTCATGTACTTGGTCGATCTCGAAGCGCTTAAAGATAAACTAAGAAAGTATTCATATGGCGATAGTGGTTATGTATATATTGTTGATTTGCAAGGCGAGCTAGTCCTCCGACCCAATTTTGAACACGAACACTTGAAAGCCTTAATTGGTTATTCATCAGAGTTGCTCATCGATAAGGTCGTTGCTGAGCCTGAAGGGCATTTTAGTTACTCAATTTCAGATGACAACGGTACGACAAACAAAAACATTTTCTATAAGCTCTACCCATATCTGAATTGGATCATTTCTGCTGGAGTTTTGGAGCAAGAGCTCAATAAGAACCACAGTTTATTGCTAGTTAGTTTGATGACCTTGGTTATAAGTTTGCTTAGCATCATCGCCGTTTTGGTGCTTTACCTGCGGCACCGTCATTTAAAGATCTTAGATGTAGCTAGCTTAGATTATCTTACGGGGTTGAGTAATCGGCGGGACTTTATTACTCAGGTTAAGATGAGAATTTTAGAGTGTTCTCCTTATCCGTTAAAAGGTGTTGGTATCATTCTTCTAGATATTGACCATTTTAAATCGGTAAACGATCTACACGGGCATAATGAAGGCGATAGAGTGATCTGTGCCGTTGCAAAAGTATTGAAGCAATTTGCAAATGAAAATCGTCTAATTGCTCGCTATGGCGGTGAGGAATTTATCTTTGTGACTTTTGATTGCAATGAATATCAATTGTACGAGTTGTCGGAAGAGCTTAGGCGTAGCGTCGAAAAAATTGAGGGGTTAGTGTTACCTGTAACGGTCAGTGTTGGGTGTCGCTATGCAAATGCACTGTTCCACATAGAAGGCACGATAGACCAAGCTGACAAAGCACTTTATCAAGCGAAAAAGAATGGACGCAATAACACACAGGTGTACAGAGAGAGTCAATATCGTATTGTCTGTAATTGAAGTTTTCTAAAACTGATAAGCATGAAAAAGCCCAAATAGAACGTTCTATTTGGGCTTTTTTAGAATTGTTTGAAAGTGCTAGCCGTTAATCTAAGCTTTTGCTGCTTTCATCGCTTCATTTTTTTTTTCCTTTTGCATTTTTGCAAGGAAGTAGATGTTCACACAAGCGATGAAACCGTTGGTTGCAACCACTGGCCATGCGTCAATCATAACGCCGTATGCTGTGAATAGAGTACAGCCAACAAAGTTAAGGACACGCAGACGCACGATATCTTTCATTGTTAATGAAATTGCGACCATAATAGATGCCGCGTAACCTAAAATTTCAACCATATTGAATTCCATTGTGTGACCCTCTTAATTTTGCCGATGCTTTATCGGTACCAATTCTTCTCTTCATGAGATGATTGAGGAAGCTCCGTGCCCCGAATGGTTTGGTTATGTTTAACTAAGTTTACTATACCGAGTCTATTTCTGTGGTTAAACCCCCAAAATGAGTAGAAGTGAAGGTTAGCGATTACGCAAACGTTTAATGATCTTTCTATTAATATAATTACTGTTTATGTTGAAGGTTAAATTGATAATTATTCTTGTATAGGAAAGGAAGCCGCAAATGATAAAACGATTCATATGTGCAACAAAAGGCGTAAGTAAAGTCACGTTGTTGGCTTTGATAGCGATTGGACTGACAGCGTGTACAACCAACGAAACGACTCCAACTCACAATTATGGCGTGGTGACCAGTGGTGACTTTGATTTCATGAAACATGGGGTAGTCACGTACTCATGGCATCCCGAATCAGAGCAAGTGTACCTTTCTGAAAAATATGACAAGACGGTCGTCACTGATCTTGTACGCGAAGCGATTAAAGAACAACTTTCATTGAAAGGTTATAAGTTGAAACCCGGCGTTGGTGATGTCGTAGTAGGTTTTGGATTAGCTGAAGAATCTGAACTGAACGATGAATCGATCTTTGATGCGATTCAGCTATCTACAGGTGTGCCATTTTATAGTGATGATGGAAAGGTAAGCGAGAAAGGGTCTCTGTATATTGCTTTTTTTGTTCCTAATTCGGAAGTTATACAGTGGCAAGCACTGGCGCAGTCTGGTATCCAACCTGATTTAGAGCCGAGCGAAAGCAAACAGCGGGTTATGGGCTTTGTTGAAATGTTATTTAGACGTATGCCTGAGAGGTAAAGCGAAGTGTTGAATGTATTCATTGAGTCAATCGTTCTTGTGTAAAAAACGAACAGGTCGCAGATTATACTTTTTTATTTGTAACGAACCGTACAAATACGTAAAGCAACGTAAAGTTCGCGCTTCTTTTGCTAGCATTTGTCTATACTGAACAAAACGTTAACTTAGGTTTGATTCAATGAAACGGTTCTCAAAATACTCTCTCCCTCTATTAAGTATGTTCATTGTAAGTAACGCAGCGATCGTAACGAATAATGCTGTCGCGGCACCTTCTATAGTACCAAGCCCACCTAGCCTAGGCGCAAAAGGGTATGTGTTAATTGATTTTAACTCTGGTGATGTGCTGGTAGAAAAAAACGCACACACTAAGTTAAACCCAGCGAGTTTAACCAAGCTTATGACCAGTTATGTGGCTGGACAAGAGATGAAACGAGGTAACATCTCTGCTGATGATCAGGTGCGAATCAGCGAAAACGCATGGGCGAAAAACTTCCCTGATTCTTCAAAAATGTTCATCGAAGTTAACACTGATGTGGCGATGATGGATCTTTACCGTGGCTTGATTATTCAATCAGGGAACGATGCGAGTGTTGCGATTGCAGAACATGTTGCAGGCTCACAAGATGCATTTGTTGACTTGATGAACTCTTGGGCAGCTTCGCTAAAACTGGAAAATACCCATTTTGCGAATGCACATGGTTTAGATGCGGACGATCTCTATTCAACGCCTTATGATATCGCTCTATTAGGCCGTGCGATTATTCGCGATTTACCGGATGTGTATGGTTTATACAGCGAACGCTCGTTTAGCTACAACAAGATTACACAACACAACCGCAATGGCTTATTACGTGATAGAAGCTTGACGGTCGATGGCATGAAAACAGGCTACACCTCTGGTGCCGGCTACAGTTTAGCGAGTTCGGCGACACAAGGTGAGATGAGACTTATTGCGGTTGTGATGGGCGCATCAAGCGTTAAGAGTCGTGAGTCAGACAGCAAACAATTGTTGAGCTATGGTTTTCGTTTCTTCGATACGCTAAACCCTCATCAAGGCGGTGACCAAGTCGCTGAAGAGAAGGTGTGGTTTGGTGCTCAAGATACGTTGAAGCTAGGCGTTGCAGAAGATACGTTTATTACGCTGCCTAAGTCAGACAGCAAAAAGTTAACGGCATCGATTGAACTAATATCTGAACTGAAAGCCCCGATTTCAGAAGGCCAAACCTTAGGCGTTGTTCATTACACCGTTGATGGTGAAGATGTTCAAACTCAACCTTTGATCGCGTTGGAAGCGGTAGAGCAGGCTGGCTTGTTCAAACGCTTGATGGACTACGTAAAGCTATTTTTTGCTAGTCTGTTCTAAATCGAGGCTAGTCTGTTGTAAAGCGAGATAGTGGCGACAAGTCACGATGGAAAACCTAAATAGTATGGGCGTTGTGAGTAAATCACAGCGCCTATTTTTTTTCTACATCAACGAAAACAACGTGCCGCACTATCTTTATTAGCCGTAGCGGTCGGTTTCGATTACTATACGCAAAATTTAGCAGCGTAGTCACTTATGACGATTGAGATAAAGAACGTAACCGAACCCGAAGTAACATGTGCTAATTGTCAGGCATGCTGTTGCCGTTTAGAGGTTATGATCATCACAGATACAGGCGTACCTGAAGAGCATATCGCTTATGATGAATGGGGCGGCGAAACGATGTTGCGGCTCGACGACGGTTGGTGTTCTGCTGTAGATAGAGAAACACTGATGTGTACTATTTACGAAAACCGACCTTGGATCTGTCGTGAATTCGAAATGGCCTCTTTTGAATGTGTTGATCAGCGCAAAGATGTAATGGGTTAAGACTTTATCTTAGCTATCGATGTTAGTTGAGCTCTAACTGTTCTTAGAGCTTTAACTATTCCTTGCGCTCAAATACTTCGCAAGAAAATCGATAAACACTCGGATTCTTTGGGGCAAATAATCGCTCGCATGATACACCACGTACATTGGTAGCTGGTTATTACTCCAATCTTCCAATAACCTTTTTAGTTCTCCTTTCTCAACATACTCTTTGCCCATCCAATCCGGTAAAGCAACAATACCTAAACCTTGTCGAGCCATTTTAAGTAGCATATCTGGGCTATCTGAAGTGAATATTTGATTTACTTTAATGGTATTAGTTTTGTCGCTCTTGTCGGTAAAACGCCATTCATTCGCAGGGCTCATCAGGGAGTAGGTTAAGCATTGGTGTTCGCTCAAATCTTGTGGATACAGAGGAATCCCTTGTTTTTCTAGATAATCTGGTGATGCGAAGTAGTGAACTTTGTTGTTAAACAAGAAGCGTGCTTTTAGCCCTGAGTCTTTGAGTTGTGACGCGCGGATGGCAACATCAATATTGTGTTCATTAATGTTGACGATGCGGTCATCGATGCTGAGGTTAATGCGGATACCTGGGTGCTGTTCAATGAAAGCTTGAAGCGGCTCACTGAGTAACATCGATGAAAAAGCACTTGGCGCAGATATCTTAAGCTCACCTTCCACGGATTCTGTTTCACGCTTGAGCCTACTTTCTATGGTAGACATCTCTTCGAGTAAACGGGAGCAATAAGTCAGGTAGTCTTTGCCTGCATGGGTTAGGGATATTTTGCGACTGTTTCGCTGAAACAGCGTCATTCCTAAATCACTTTCTAACCACGCAATCTTTTTACTTACGGCACTTTGTGTCACGTCGAGTTTATTGGCAGTAGCAGTAAAACTGTTCAGCTGCGCAGTTTCCACGAAGATACGAATACACTCAATTTTATCCATTCTAGTTGTCCTATATCTTGTACCTAAACCCAATCATTCCAAATTGGAATCCTAACTATCATAAAACTAGCATTTATCGTTCTATTTATGAATGGTTAAATGATTCCACTACGTTAATGATTCTTAAGAAAGGTGGCAACATGAGTACAGTAGTGAGTGTATTACTAGTGGTGTTCTTTTTATTGGCGAGTTCAATCAAGACAATTGCTTGGCAAAAGAAAGTGTTTGAAATCCAGCTTGGCTTTTTTAAAAGCTATGGATTAAATCGCGTCATCATGTTTCTAGTTGGCATGGTTGAGTTTACTGGAGCTGTATTGTTGCTCTGTGCTTTGGTTGGTTTAGCACCTGAACATACGCAACTGATGGGAGGTTTGATATTAGCGAGTACTTCACTAGGGGCGATTTACTTTCATTTGAGATTCGATACGTGGAAGGATGGTATTCCCGCGATGGTTACTCTGTTGGGTTCTGGCTTCTTGGTCATTGCATCGTACTAAGTTTATTCGACATGTAGCGATAGCTATGAGAGGCAAAGGAAATAAGAGTAGGGCACGAAGCCCTACCAAATGGAAACGGTTTAGAACTCAGAAGGCACTTCAAACTCGAGCCATTCACCGGTTGTTGGGTGAATCAGTTTTAAGTAGCCAGCGTGAAGGTGTAAACGCTCACGTTTGTATCCGTATAAGTCGTCACCTCGAATCGGTACACCAAGGCCTGACGGGTGAGCACAGTGTACGCGCAGCTGGTGGGTTCGTCCTGTTTTAGGGTACAAGTGAACCTTGGTTTTGCCATTGTTGGTGCTGACCGCTTCCCAATGAGTTTCAGCATTACGTCCATGTTCATGGCAAACCAATTGTCTTGGTCTGTCTGTTATGTCGCCGCGCAAGGGCAAGCTGATATCGCCAGATTTGCCGTCGATTTCACCATCTAACAGAGCTGTATATCGTTTCTCTACGGTTCTATCGATGAATTGCTTTTGGATGTGTTTATTGGACTCTGCGGTCAGTGCCAAGATCAGCAATCCAGACGTCGACATATCTAACCTATGGATAATCAAAGGGCCTGTTGCGTCGGGGTAGCGCGCTTTAATGCGGGTATAAACAGAGTCCTCGATAAACTTACCAGGAACCGATAAGAACTCCTCGGGTTTATTCACCACCACGATCTCGTCATCTTCATAGACAATATCAAACGACTTACCAACCGCAGGGTTCACGATAAGAGGGTTATCTTCTAATTCGATGCCGTTTAGCTGGTGGTCGAGGATCTCGAAGCTTTTGCTTTGGCAAACCGGGTACAGGTTTGCGTGCTGGCGAATGACAGCCGTTGGAGGCAATCCCCACCAAAACTCAGACAATGCTAATGGCTGAAAGCCGTGTTCAAAAGCAAAATTAAGCAGCTTAGGTAGGCAGCAGTCGCCAGAGCCTTCAAGAGCGTCTTTGCCATCTAACAATTCAAGCAGGTTCTTTGATTCGAGAGCTTGGTTGTTAAAGCGATAATGAGACAACCGTTGCGCTTCTAATTCGGCTGAGATCGCTTGGTACTCTTGCTTGCGGCTCGTGAGTTCGCTTTCGATAGCATCAACTTGCGACTGGCGTTCTGCGATCTTTTGTTTCCACTCGATTCTAAGTGCTTTTAAGTCGCGTTTCTCTTGGCTGCTTTGATTGCCCAGTTGTTTGAGCAAATTCGCTGCTGACTCTAGATTCCCCAATGCCTTTTCTTGATTGGCTTGTTCTCTGAGTTCGTTACGCTGAGATTTGTTTGCTGCCATGGCTAATTGAAAGGCTTCGATAGCTTGTGCTGATTCGATTTTTAACTCTTCAAATTCAGCCAATAATGCGTCTAGGTTGTGCGACTGTTGTAGTTTTTCAATGTCATCCGCTAGTTGCGATTGGCGAGCAAGGTTTGCACTGTTGTGAGATTGAAACTGTTCTGAATCGAAGGCTGATGGAACAAAGTTAATGTTGTTTAACTGAGAGGCCAAAGACGGATATAACTGCAAACCTGAAAACGCAGAAAGGTAACCTAGCTCTTGTGTAGTTGGGTTCTGAACAAGAAGCACGGCGTAGAGGTTGCCTTGCGATGTTTCATTCACACCGCAGTCGAGTAACGACTGCTGAAGTTGCTGCATGGCAAACTCACACGTTGGATGTGGTGTGTAGTAGTACGGAAACGTAAAACGAGTCGGTAGCGGTAAGTCTACATTCGTATTGTCGTTTTTTAGGTGCAGTGGTGTGTATTGAGCAAGGTTTGCTGACATGAAGATCAAACTCTATGGCTGTTCAGTTAGAGTTCGGTATTGTTGTCGAAATGAAGGCAAATGAGAAGCCAAAGCGAAAGATAAATCGGCTTTGGCTTCATTTAGTTGCTTGTGCTTATCCGAAGCGCGTCCGAGCTTGATTGAAACTCGATCAGTTCGAGTGTTCTAGCTCTAGTTGCTCGGCTTTTTGGTAAGCAGGGTGGCTCGTTAAAAGATCACCGTATTTAGCAATGTTAGGGTAGAGCGCAGTGGCACCGAAGTTACCCACGATTTCTACGATGAACGACATCATGAAATCGGCACCCGTCAGAGTATCAGCAACAAGGTAAGTTGTACCTTCAAGCGCTTCGTTGACAAAGGTTAGGATCTTTTGGTTTTCATCATCAGCGTAGCCGCCAAGGAAATTAGTCTCGCAACCGTCTTTCATCACAAAGATTTTAAGTAGCATTGGCAGAATACCAGAGCTTTCAGCGAAGTGAAGCCACTGTGAGTATTCCACGTAGTCAGCGGTGCCGCGCACTGGTGCGAACTTACCTTGACCGTATTTGTCGATTAGGTACTCGGTGATAGCACCAGATTCGCTGATCACGACGCCATCGTCTTCAATAACCGGAGATTTACCAAGAGGATGAACGGCCTTCAATTCTGGTGGCGCTAGAAACGTTACACTGTCTCGTTGGTATGGTTTGATTTGGTAATCTACTCCAAGCTCTTCCAATAGCCAGATGATGCGTTTTGAGCGAGATTTGTTTAGGTGATGCAAAGTAATCATGATTTTACCTAGTTAACTGGTTCAGTTTTTGAATTTATTTAGCTTCGTTTGTTTTGATAACAAGCTTACCGAAGTTTTGGCCTTCCAATAGACCCATGAATGCTTGTGGCGCCTCGTCTAGGCCTTCAACTAGGTGCTCACGGTAATGCATCTTGCCTTGAGACAACCATTCTGTCATTTGAACAGCAAACTCATTGTAACGGTGTGCGTAATCATCAAAGATAATGAAACCTTGCATCTTAATACGCTTGACCAAAAGAGTGCCCATAAGGCTAGACATGCGATCTGGGCCTTCAGGAAGTGATGTCGCATTGTATTGTGAAATAAGGCCACAAACAGGAATGCGAGCACCAGTGTTAAGCAACGGCATTACCGCATCGAACACCTTGCCGCCAACGTTTTCAAAATAAACGTCGATGCCGTTGCTACATGCTTTAGCCAGTTGCTCCGCGAAGTCGTCGGCTTTGTGGTCGATACATTCATCAAAACCAAGCACTTCTTTCGCGTACTGACATTTCTCTTGACCACCAGCAACGCCAATGACACGACAGCCTTTTAATTTTCCGATTTGGCCAACGGTTGCGCCTACTGCACCTGTTGCAGCCGCAACGACTAGAGTGTCGCCTTCTTTAGGTTGGCCGATATCAAGTAAGCCCATGTACGCAGTAAAGCCTGGCATACCCATGATGCCTAGTGCGTAAGAAGGGTGTGTTGGCTCTTTACCTAGTTTGATTAGGCCTTCACCATCAGACACACCAAGATCTTGCCAACCGGTGTAAGCCAGTACCCATTCGCCAACTTCAAAATCGCTATTGTTTGACTCTTCAACCTGACACACGGTTGCACCGACCATCACTTCATCAATCGCAACAGGGTCTGCGTAAGATTTAGCATCGCTCATTCGGCCACGCATGTACGGGTCTAGAGAAAGGTAAACTGAGCGAAGTAACATCTCGCCGTCTTTAATTGTTGGTGCGGCTACTGTCTCCAAACGGAAGTTATCTTGAGTCGGTGCGCCTACTGGGCGAGAAGCCAATACGATGCGGCGGTTGTCTTGTTGAGTCATTGGGTATCCTTAATTTTATATTATGTTTATTTAGAATTAGACCAGTCGTCTAGTCTTGTTGTCTAAAAATCCCGCCGTCATCAAATGATAAGAGGGCGGGTTATCTGTCGTTAGTAAAGACTAAACACAGTACGTGGTTAGTTTTTACCTTTTAAAATCTGTTGGGTTAGGTTTAAAGCTGATTCTAAGCTACGTGAACTCTGGCTTAGTTTGCTTAATAAGCTTGCGCCTAACCACATAGAATATAGATTTTGAGCGGTTTCTTGGCTCTCTTCAACCTTTATCGAACCATCATCAATACCACCGACAATGCACTGCTCGATGGTATGCGTCACTTTCTCAGCACCTTTCAATAGCGCTTGGCGCATAGGATCAGAAAGATCAGAAACTTCGGCGCTGAGCTTAACGACTAAGCATTTATGAGCGTTACAAGTACCGTTTTCAATCTGTGACCATCGAGTGAAATAACTGATAATTCTCTGGTAATGGTTGCCTTCACCATGAACCAAAATAGTTTCAACTCTGCTGATGTAGGTCTCAAAATAGTGCTGGATCAGAGCCTCGCCAAATTGCTCTTTAGATTTAAAGTAGTGGTAAAACGATCCTTTTGGAACATCCGCTTCTTTAAGCAATTGCGATAAGCCAACGCCGTTAAAGCCGTTGTTCACTATTAATTGGTAGCCAACATCTAAAACATGCAGGCGTGTGTCGTTCGTTTTATCGTTCATGGGCTTACTATAAGTTAAATTAGACCAGTCGTCTAGTCTTCGGCTTTTTGAGGTATATTCCGTCGTTACAAAAGTGGCTTCAATTATTCAAACGTTCACATATAAAAAAGCCCCAACATAGCTCGTATGTTAGGGCTTAAATCAGTCTCTTCAATTATTTGATAGAGATTAACTCAACATCAAAAATCAAAGTTGCTGATGGTGGGATAGGGCCTGAACCACCTTTACCGTAAGCCAATTGGCTTGGGATAAACAGGCGAACTTTTTGGCCTTCGACCATGTAAGTCAAACCTTCTTGCCAGCCTTTTATCACTTGTTTAAGAGCAAATGAGATTGGCTCACCACGATCAACAGAGCTGTCGAAAACAGTGCCGTCGATAAGTGTACCGTGGTAATGAACCGTTACTTTGCTGTTCTTAGTTGGGTGCTCTGTACCAGTACCTTCTTCAAGAACTAGGTATTGAAGACCACTTTCAGTCGTAACAACCCCTTCTTTAGCGCCGTTTTCGATAAGGAATTGTTGGCCTTGTTCGATATTTTCTTCGCCAGATTTATGGTTAATCCAAGTGCGGTAGATCATGAAGCCAGCCAAAATAAAGACAATGACCGGGATGATAAATTTAGACATAGTAAAACCTATTTATTGTTGATTTTTTATAGAGAAAAGCCGTTACGGCTGAGTCAAAAGGTAGTTGATCGTTTTTGCGATGCCTTGAACATCTTGGTGACCTGCTGTTAGTACTTGGTATTTACCGTTGATGATAAATGTTGGTACTGAGTTGATTTGACCTTTAACCGAGATCTCCTCAGCTTTCTTTACGTAGTCAAATAGAGCGACTTGCTGTTCTTTGTTCAGTTGGTATGGGCTAACCAGACCACGAGAAGTGAACGCAGTCTCTAGAGCTTGTTGACGTTGTTCTGGAGTCGCATCTGTACCCATTTGAACCGCACCAAATAGGTCGTCCATGAACGCGTGGTCAGGTGTCGCGTCAAGTTGCATCACCGCTGTGTAGTAGATCATTGCGCTGATTTGAGCACTTTCATTGAACGTAACGTGCATCTTGCCAATAGTTTGGTTCGTTAGAGATTCGATCTCTGGAATTGCACTTTCCATTTGACGGCAGTGACCACAATTAAGAGAGAAGATTTCAGTGATCGGAGACAGGTTAAATTCAGTTAGAGCAGTAGGCAGCGCTTCGTATTGAACGCCTTTCTGTGGCTCGTTTGTTTCACTACAACCCGCGATAATCAGTACGGCAGCAAGTGCTGTGATGAATTTAGTAAATGGTTTAAACATAATGTTTGCTCTAGCGTTGAGAAGTCGTGAGATTCTAACTATTTAGTACGAATTGGAAAACAATTATAAGGTAAATAAATGCAAACAGTTGGAACTGGCGGGCGATGACTGGCGAGTTGCCGGTGAACTGTGATCAAAAACACTTTTTTTGGACGTGCTTTCTTTTTGTCTAAAGTTTTTCTCTCAGTGCCGATATAGACATTAGTGAATGGTTTATCTGCATAAGTGGTTGGTGAAGTAATGAGATATTTAGCGATAATGTTAAGCATAGCTTTGGCTGGGTGCGAAACTACGTTACCAACAGGGTTATTCGGTGAGGATATGTTACAAACTGCACCGAAAACTGATTACGACATTATGTACCCTGAATGGGGTGTAGTTCAAACCACTCATCAGCAAGGAACTATTACCACTAACTACGGACGTGGTGTTTCGACCAATGATCCACTGGAAGTCTTTTTAAGACAAAACCGTATCGATTTTGAAGTTTTACCTGGCAACCATGTGATGGTAAAGCTTGTACAGCATGTGAACTTTAAAACAGGTTCGACATCTCCTGAACCCGCTTACAACAATTGGTTGGACACGTTAGGCAGCTATCTTTCTCGACGCCAAGACATTGATGTCGTCATTGAAGGACACACGGATAATACAGGCAGTGATCGTGTTAATGATCCGCTCTCTGAACAGCGCGCAAAAGAAGTGAAAGCTCGCTTAGAAAGTAACTATGTTTCGAGTCGTGCTATTTACACCCGCGGTTTCGGTGAGTACGTTCCCGCGTGTAACAACGCTTCAGCACAAGGTAAAGCCTGTAACCGCCGTGTAGAGTTGATGCTGATTGTGGCGAAATAGATGCGAGAAGCTTGATTCTTTGAATCGAAAGAGCGTATCGATTACAGACATAAAAAAATCCCTCATGAAGAGGGATTTTTTGTATTTAGCTTGTGTTGCTTTTTCCGCTTATGCGAACTGTTTTTCTAAGTAAGATACGATATCCGAAGATTCGTACATCCACTCAGTTTTACCGTCTTTCTCGATACGTAGACAAGGCACTTTCACACGACCGCCGCCAGCTTCAAGCTCTGTACGGTGTTGTTCGTTGTTTTTTGCATCACGAAGTTCAAACTGAACAGACTGACGTTTCATCGAGCGTCGTACTTTTACACAAAATGGACATGCTTCGAATTGGTACAACGTGTGCGTTTTTGCCTGTTCGTTCACTTTGCTTTGTTCTTCTTGAGAACGCTTCACACCGCGTGGGCTGAAAACAAAATTCAACAGCAAGATGACGCGACCTAAAAACCAACGGATAAACTTCATAACTCTCTCTACATATTTAAAATTAGCGTTACAATTTGCAGCATTATATACACAAGTTTTGTCAGATGCTCGCAACAAACCGCTAATATCTATTTTGTCCGTTCGATCGTGTGAGACTTCGCCACATTTAGCCCTAAACGTTTGGACAGTCGAGTCAGGTTTGCTCGGTCTGTTTTCAGAACTCGCCCTGCTTGCGCCCAGTTAAAGTTGGCATCTTCCAACACCTCAGTGATGATGCTGCGTTGAAAATCATCGGTAGCGCCACGTAAACCTGCAGATAGGTCGATCGTTGGTGTTGATAACGGTGTGTTTTTTACCTGTGTCGTCGCTATAGGCTGATCTTGGTCGAGTGGGCCACAATCTTCTTTAGTGATTGTCACGAGATTTTTGTTGGTGCTACGAGCTAATGCTTTTAGTGCCGAACGGCTAATCACGTGCTCAAGCTCACGTACGTTACCTGGCCAACCGTAACGGTTTAGAAATACCAGTACATCAGAGCGGAATTTAACTTGGTTGATACCAAGTTTACGACGTGCCTGTTCTAGGAAGAAGCCTGCTAGCAAGCTGATGTCGTCACCTCGGTCTTTCAGAGCTGGCACTGCGATAGGGTACACACTCAATCGGTGGTACAAATCGGCTCTGAATCGACCGTCTTCAACTTCTTGCTTTAAGTCTCGGTTGGTTGCAGCTAAAACACGAACATCAATAGTTTGAATGTTGTCTTGGCCTACAGGTTGGATTTCGTTGTTTTGCAGTGCACGCAATAGCTTACTTTGCGCAGCCAAAGGCAATTCACCAATTTCATCTAAGAACAGTGTGCCGCCATCGGCTAAAGCAAATTTACCCAAGCGGTTTTTGTCTGCACCAGTAAACGCGCCACGAACGTGGCCAAATAGTTCACTCTCTACCAAGTTCTCAGGAATGGCTGCACAGTTGACGTAGACGAGTGGGTTACGTTTACGCTGCGATTGGTGGTGCAGGGTTCGAGCAACGAGCTCTTTACCAACACCTGTATCACCATGAATCAGAATATTAAATTCAGAGGGTGCGACAACCGCGATATCGTTTTTAAGCGCGACCATGGTGTCACTATTACCAATCAATTCGCCGCCGTCACGTTCCCACGCTTCAACATTCAGCTCTTCCAGTAATTGCTTTGACTGTTTTGCTTGATGTTCAAGTTGCGAGAAAGTCATCGCCATTTGCATCGTAGAGGCAGCAATAGCGGCGAGAACTTCTAGGTTCCGAGCAGGAATATTCGCGAAGACATCAGGTTTTAGGCTGTCGAGGGTTAGTACCCCTAACAATTTTTCACCAAAAAGAAGAGGCAAACCCATACAGGCATGCATGGGCAAATCGCCGTCGTGGTCGATCAGTAAGCCATCGAAAGGATCAGGCAATGAGCTATTCGCATCAAAACGAACTGGAGAACGCGATGCACAAATCGCATCAAAACGTGGATGTTCTGAAATAATAAAGCGGCGACCGAATGTATCTCGACTGAGCCCTTGCATTGCGATGGGTACTAGCGTGTCGCCTTGAAGGCTTAAAAGTGCGACACAATCACACGTTATGGTTTTACGAATGGCATCGATTAAGCGATTGAAACGGTCTTGATCGTTCACACCGCTGGCTAAACCAATGGTCATTTCCATGAGAGTGGATGCTGAGATATCTTGCATAAAGGGCTCATACTGTTTGTATTTTCATACATGGTAGAGTCTTTATGACATAAAAAAAAGGTCTTTTTGACTAAAGTTTGAAGAGGGTTTTTGAAGGAATGCTAGGCACAACAAGCTTTCGCATGTTGGCACCGTTTGTGCAATGTGTCCATTGCGTGTTGTCTATATGACTGAATATCTGACCTATCATTGATTTGAATCAATTAATGCGAATTTATCAGTCCACGTAATTCTCATAGAAATAGTAGCCAAAGAGCTCATTGAGAAAGAATTAATATAAAGTCATCTTTAAATAAAATTAGTCAATTTGACATGAAAGGTCAAAAGACTAAGTGTTCGGAGTAAATCAATGCTAAACAATCTACATATCAACATCATCAAATCGACGATTCCTCTTTTAGAAAGCGCAGGCCCTGCTTTAACTCAACACTTCTATCAACGCATGTTCACGCATAACCCTGAATTGAAAGATATCTTCAATATGACTCACCAAAGAACAGGTCGCCAAGGTGTCGCACTGTTTGAAGCTATCGCGGCTTATGCAAAGAACATCGAAAATCTAGCAGCGTTAACCTCAGCGGTTGAGCGTATTGCACAGAAACACACAAGCTTTAATATTCAACCAGACCATTACCAAATCGTTGGTCTTCACCTAATTGAAACACTGCGTGAATTAGCTGCTGATGCATTCACACCAGAAGTTGAAGAAGCGTGGACTGCGGCTTACCTATTCTTAGCGCAAGTATTCATCGACCGTGAAGCCGAACTTTACCTACAGCGCAAGCAAGCTGTTGGTGGTTGGGAGGCGGCACGTGCATTCGTAATTGCAGATAAAATTGAAGAATCAGCATTAGTAACAAGCTTCATCCTACAACCAAAAGATGGCGGTGACGTTCTGGATTATACGCCAGGACAATATATTGGTATCGAAGTGAAACCTGAAGGTGCTCAGTACAGCGAGATCCGTCAATACTCACTATCAGACAAGCCAAACGGCAAGCAGTACCGAATTTCTGTGAAACGTGAAGGCCAAGGTCAAGAAACTCAAGGCGTAGTATCTAATCACATGCACGATACTGTTGCTGTCGGTGATGAAGTTAGCCTATATGCCCCAGCGGGTGACTTCATGTATCAAGAGCGTAGCAAGCCAGTAACGCTTATCTCTGCAGGTGTGGGTGTAACACCAATGCAATCAATGCTTGAGTTCTTAAACAACCAGCAGAAAAACGAACCTGTACTGTACCTTCACGCTTGTGAAAACGTAGGTCAACACTCTTTCACGACTCGCGTTAAAGATATTGTTGCCGATAAAGGTTGGGAAGCGAAAACGTGGTACATGAACAAAGGCGAGTCTGCGTGTGAGAACACACATGAAGGTCAAATGGATCTAGCATCTATCTCTGACACCAACGGCTTTGAAGAGAGCGATTTTTACATTTGTGGCCCTGTTGGCTTCATGAAGAACATCGTAGAACAGCTAGATGCACTTAAAGTCGACCGTTCTCGCGTCCACTACGAAGTCTTTGGCCCTCACGCCGATTTCTAATCGTAGTCGCCTGATCTATTAATTCCTTGCCTATTCAAAGGCCTCACAGTGTGAGGCCTTTTTTGTTTTGGTTTGTCCAGCGAGAGACAATTGGATATTGGAGTAGGGGGTGATCAAGGTAAGATCTTCTGGCGTTCGTTTTAAGAACGCTTAACCTTTTTGGACATGTAATCAGAATCAAAAAACTCAGGCCAGTACATTTTCACATAACCGCCTGCCACCCAAATCACTAGGATGGTCGCGATGGTTAATTCAAAGAAGCCGAATTTATGCAGCCAATACCATTGTGGGTATTCAGCACCGAAAAATGTGGTTAAGCGGTGCATAGCAATGGCGCTGATCACGGACGGGAAGGTGACGGCTGCAATCGAAGGTTGGAACTTCAGACGCATTAGACGGATGTAACATAAGTAAATCAATAGAGTCATGGTGATAGCAATGCCAGCCAATGCTCCTGTCAGAATCGGATCTGGGTTGTCGAAGTTCACCAAGTAAGCGGCTAAAGATAAGTTAACCGGAGCCGCCATGATTGCGAGTGTTGGTCTTGCTCGACGTGGCAGGTTTCCTTCGAATACCAAGCGGTACAACACCACTGGCAGCATTAGGAAATAGATACCGATACAAGTGGCCGCCAGTGTCTCTGAAAAAACGGTGTGTCCAAACTGTGTACCTGCTAAGGAACTGCTGATTAACCCCACGGGATACAGGAACCAACTCGGCACAATGTTCGACATTTTGAAATTGAGGATCTGGAAACTAAAGAACAACACCATCATGGTAAAATGCAACAACAACGCGCAGAACCAGACTGGATAGGCGATTATTGGAGATATCTCGGCGAGATAGTCACATAGAATCAATAACGCCATGCTCATCGGCGCCATTAAGCTTCCGCTAAGTGGATGGCGAATGTCATTGATAAAAGTATCAAAACTTGTGAGATAACGAAGTAAAACGGGCAGCAATAACAGTGCGCCAAACGCAGCAAGGTAAGAACGAATGAGCTCACCAACCCCTGGAAGATATAATGCCCAAGCTTGCCCCAGCCCTATAACGCCAAGTGCTAAAGATGCCTGAGATGGTGGAACATTCTTTACTTGGGTTAATCTTCTCCAGTTCAACGACTTGCTCCACTCAGTTAAATGTAGAACGTATACTCTAATCAAAACGTTCAGTCATGCTCACAATCGGTGTTGTTAGGCATGTAAATAATTTCGTGGATAATAGCAAGTTTAACGTTTGCTTTTAAGGTTTTGATTCGAAATTGATATATAAAGCGCGATGAAAGTGTTTTTGATTTTCTTGAGTGTTCTATAAATATTGAGCTTGGTTTGCTTATTGTAGTAGTGGAATTTGACTGTATTAGTGGAACTTAACGAGTTACGTTTAAGTCCCACATTTGAACTGACGTTTTCAATGTAATTAACGAACTTCCTCTTGCTGAGGGAGATCTTGCTGTCTTAGTTTCTCGTTTTTCAGCGTACGGTTAAGTAGTTGGCTGTAAATTGGCTGACCACCTAACATCTGAGCAATGATTACCGCGCCTAAGCAGGTGATGATCAACGGTAGGATCAGGTAGTAGTTATTGGTCATTTCAATAACCAACAGAATACCAGTGATAGGCGCTCGCACGGTGGCGGCAAACAAGGCTCCCATGCCAGCAATTGCAAACATACCCGGTTCAATATTCAGTTCAGGAAAGAATGCCGCCGCGATAAGCCCAAACGCGTAACCAAAGAGTGTTCCTAGGGCAAGCATTGGTGCAAAGATACCACCCGGTGCACCAGAGCCGAAACAAAGTAGCGTGGTGAGCACGCGCCCTAAGAAGATTAACAGCAGCACGTTTGCGCTGTAGTTGCCATTCGTGATGTTCGGGATGATACCAATACCACCGCCAGTCAACTCGGGTATATAGAGCAGCAATAAGCCAAAGCAACCGCCCAGCAGGGAACCTGTCATTAAGTAGCGTTTACGGTCATTCTTGTGTATTGCCACAAACAGGTCTTGCGAAAGTGTAATCAGCTTATTGAAAATCACACCAAACAGGCCGAACAACACGCCTAACAACAAGAATAACCACAGAGCATCCAGTTCAGGCGGTTGGTATTGAGGCATAGTGATAACGGCAGATTGTCCGTTGATTGATCGAAAAACGATGTTGGCTGAAACCGCGGAGATGATGACGGCTTTAATTGATATGAGTGAGTAGCGAAACTGTGGTCTCATCTCCTCGACTACAAACATGATGCCAGCCAGTGGTGCATTGAATGCGGCGGCTAAACCACCTGCGGCACCCGAAGCTAATAGTGAGTGGCGAGTATCGTCATCTTTAACTCGAAAGATATCGGTGACCATGCGACCAATACTGCCGCCCATTTGAACGGTTGGTCCTTCTCGACCTAAAACCATACCAGAGCCTAATGCGCCCATACCGCCAAAGAATTTTACTGGCAATACTCTCCACCATCGAACAGGGCGCATACCGTCCATAGCACCTTCAATTTCGGGGATGCCTGAGCCTGCAGCCTCTGGAGCAAAGCGGTGAACGAGGAAGTAACCAATAAAGGCAAATGCAGCACTAATAAGGAAAGCGGCCAGCCAAAGGGGTAAATAGCTACCGATTTCATCTTTAAGCCAATCGGTACGAGTTTCTGTGATGAAATGAACCGCGACTTCGAAATAGGTACCCACCACGCCAGCAAGTACACCTACAATACAAGAAAGAAAGAGAACGGAAGCGGGTGTTTTATCTCTTGAGAGAAATTGATTAATAGCATCCCTTGGCATTTTGGCGAGTAGGGACTGCTTAATTTTCTCTCTTCTGGTCATTGAGATAAGGCTCCTGAATGGGTTGAGGCGGGACTGCAATAAATTATACGCGTCCTCTGCATATCCTATAGCAGCAAAGATGCAAAGTTGAATTTCATTTATGGAATATACGTGTTACATAAATGGAATCTATAGGCAATAGTTGAATCGCCGTCACAATTTTGATCGATTCTCCGGTGGCGGCTTGAATATCCCCAAAAATGAACCATAGTTAAATCGTAAAGCAACATAACGAACCGCAAGGAGAAGTGAGGTTTTACACACAATTTGGATGGATTCAGAATAAAGTTTTAGTTCCTCGTTAAATGTTCAGGTCGATATTTAAGGCTTCCTGATTCGCGAACTCACGATTGAGTAACGAGGGTGAGGCGTACTGAGTAAGTACGCCTTTAGTTCGTCTGGAGCATTCCTTTTTCATAGTTCCCCCCTTTCTAGTGACACTCATACAACTTCTGGCTTAAATCATTCTCCGTATAAACAAGCGATTGGGGTCAATTTCTCCGTGATTGTGTATATACTCCTAAAAAAAGGAGAACTGATATGACCAAAAAAGTTCCTACAAACATAATTACGGGTTTCTTGGGTGTTGGCAAAACGACAGCTATTTTGAACCTGCTCAAAAATAAACCTGAGAATGAAAACTGGGCTGTCCTGGTTAATGAGTTTGGCGAAATCGGCATTGATGGCGCATTAATGACAGACCAAGGTGCTTTAATTAAAGAAGTACCGGGTGGCTGCATGTGTTGTACTGCAGGTGTGCCTATGTCGGTAGGTATTAATGCCTTACTGCGCCAAAAACCGGACCGTTTATTGATTGAGCCAACTGGGCTTGGTCACCCTAAACAGGTTATTGCGACACTCACTTCAGAGCAATACACACCTTATGTTGATTTAAAAGCGACGCTTGGCTTGGTTGACCCACGAAACCTATCCAATGAAAAGTACACGTCGAATCAGAACTTTAATGATCAACTGGACAGTGCTGATGTGATTCTTGGTACTAAGGTTGACCTTGTTCATTCTGAAGACATCGATGTGTTCAATGATTGGGTGACGGATCAAACGCCAGCAAAAGTCTTCCATAAGCTAATTCACGATGGTGAAGTGCCATTGGAAGTGTTGGACATTGAAAGAGTATACGGCAGTGCTTCCTCTCATATTGAAGCGCATCATCACGATCACGCTGAGCAAGAGCCTCAATTCCAACTTCCTCCCGGTGAAGCTTTCATCCGTAAAGAGAATAAAGGGCAGGGCTACTTTAGTTGTGGCTGGTTGTTTGGCGCAGAGCATAAGTTTGATTTTGATGCGCTGTTTTCAATGCTGTCGGATCTAACGGCTGAGCGTGTAAAAGCCGTAGTGAACACCGACCAAGGTTGCTACGCATTCAATGTGGCGAATCAAGTGGTGTCAGTGAATGAAATTTCCCTTGATGGCTTTGAGTCTCGTCTTGAAGTGATCGACTCGCAGTTAATGCCTTGGGACGATCTCGAGCAGATTCTACTCAAGCTGTGTGGTATCAAATAGCCCTGTTTTTGCTGTTTGAACTAAGGATCTTGGTGTTTACCTCGTTGAAGGTGGGGTAAACACCAGATTAAATGAGAAAGTTTGCGTTATATCACGATAAATGTGAGATAAATCACTCTAATTACTTTATAGTGCTCGGCTGAAATAAGAATGTAGGCTGTCTGCTTAAGGAACCCGTAACAATGTCATTTTCCTCTCAAGGTTTTGCTCCTGAATTAGTCAAAGCGTTGACTGAGTGTGGTTATGAAAAACTCACTCCAATTCAACAAAAAGCGATTCCAATGGCTCGTAAAGGCCATGATATTTTTGCTACTGCTCAAACCGGTACGGGTAAAACAGCGGCATTTTCATTGCCTGTTATCCAACACCTTTTGAACAGCGGCAAAAAGGCTTCTAGAGGAACGGCTCGCGGCCTTATTCTTGCTCCAACTCGTGAGCTTGCTGCGCAGATCGCTCAAAACATTAAAGACTACGTTAAATACACTGAACTAAGCGTTTCAGCGGTTTACGGTGGTAACAAAATGTCTTCACAAGTTCGTCAATTAGAGCTGGGTGTGGATATTTTGGTTGCAACACCAGGCCGTTTAGAAGAGCACTTAGAAGCGGGTAACGTGTCTATTGCTAACCTAGAGTTTCTAGTATTCGATGAAGCTGACCGTATCCTTGATATGGGCTTTATCAACGCCGTTCGTAAGATCATGTTGGATGTAGAAACATCGCCGCAAATCATGATGTTCTCAGCGACAACATCAACTCAGTTAAACCAACTGTCTGTTGATATTCTACGTAAACCAAAACGTATTAGTGTTGAGCGCGAAAACTCAACGGCTTCTACTGTTGGTCACGTGGTTTACCCTGTGGATCAAGAGCGTAAAACAGAACTGCTTTCTGAGCTGATTGGCCGTAAAAACTGGCGTCAGGTTCTTGTGTTCGTGAACTACAAAGAAACAGCGAACGATGTGGTTAAAGAGCTTAAGCTTGACGGCATTAAAGCGGTACTTTGTCACGGTGATAAAGCGCAAAGCGCTCGTCGTCGCGCATTAGATGACTTCAAAGAAGGCAGAGCTCGCGTGATGGTAGCAACCGACGTTGCGGCTCGTGGTCTTGATATCGAAGACTTACCACACGTAATTAACTATGACATGCCTTTCCTAGCGGAAGATTACGTTCACCGTATTGGTCGTACAGGTCGTGCTGGTAAACAAGGTCACGCAATCTCTTTCGTTAACCGCGAAGAAGAGCTGACTGTTGTTCAAGTTGAAAAACTGATCCAACAACGTATTCGCCGTGTTGAACAACCGGGTTATGAACCGAAGAAACGTGATGCTTACATCGAGAAGCTGAACACTAAATCGGCGTACAAAAACCGTCAGGGTCGTAAGAACAACGCAAACGAAGAGCCACAAGATCAAGCAAGTGCTGAACGTCGTTTGACTATGATGAAGCGAATTAAAAACCGTCGTAAGTAATTACGGTTGGTGATTGAAAAGAGCCACTGTTATGTGGCTCTTTTTGTTTGTATTGTTCGCAATATTGGTTATTGTCATCACTACTTCGTTTCAACATCGCTTCATTTCAAGTCCGATCAAGAAGCAAAAGCCACTAAATAAAAATAAGCCAGTAAGGTAATAATATGGATAGCGCACTACTTTGGGCTTTTATTCCCACGTTTTTCTTCGTGTCAATCACGCCCGGTATGTGTATGACTTTGGCGTTGACACTTGGAATGAGTGTTGGATACAAACGTACATTATGGATGATGATCGGTGAATTGGCTGGTGTTGCGGTGGTTTCCATTGCTGCGGTATTGGGTATTGCATCTATTATGTTGAACTACCCGTGGCTATTTACGGGCTTCAAGTTTGTTGGTGCAGCTTATTTGTTCTATTTAGGCGTTCAGATGTGGCGCTCAAGAGGCAAGTTGGCGATCAGTACTGACAACCAAACAACAAAAGTCAGTAATGATTGGGATTTGGTGGTACAAGGCTTTGTAACGGCAATCGCGAATCCTAAAGGTTGGGCATTCATGATTTCGTTACTGCCTCCTTTTATTAACAGCAATAAAGACTTAGCGCCGCAGTTGTTGATTTTAGTGTCGATTATTCTGGTTTCTGAGTTTGTTTGCATGACCTTATACGCGACAGGCGGAAAGAGCTTAAAGCATATGCTGGGCAAAGCCGATAACGTTAAGTTAATGAACCGTATTGCAGGTACGTTGATGATGGGCGTTGGTGTTTGGTTGTTCGTGAGCTAGCGATAACGGTTAGAGATCCCCGCTCAGTCGTTCCTCCTTCTCGAGGATGACGGTGCGTGATTTGGTTTGGGGTGAAGAGCAGTTCACAAAGCCGCAGATCATTAGTTGAATCAAAGATCGTATAGAATTTAAAAAAGAGCAATAAGGCATTTGGCCTTATCGCTCTTTTTTGATTTTACTTAGCTAGCGAACAGAAACTAGGTAACAGTAAGGTTGCTGATCTTAGCTAGATTTGCTTTTTAAACCGCGATTTCACCGCCGTCTTCACGACGAATCACAACGGTAGATGCTCTTGGGCGAACATTGCCTTGAGTTTGTGCCGTTGCATCTTCTGAAGATGGCCAGTTAGCAGGGTGTTGAATGTTTACAAATAGTGATTTGAAGTCTGGGCTGATGGTAAAGCCTGTTACTTCACAACCGTTTGGGCCCACAAAGAAGCGTTTAAGCTGTGCTTGGTTGTTTGCATCAATCACCGCGCTGTTGCCGTTGTCATCCGTTAACTGAGATGGAACCACTGTCAGCATTTGATCGTTGGTGTAGCCTGTAACTTCATCTGCGCCGTTATCAGTCTGAATCCACAAGATGCCACGAGCATCAAACGCTAAGCCGTCAGGGCTCGCGAATTGGTTCATGTCAGTTAGACCTGAGCGGTTAATAGATTTGTCTTCCACTGCTGGAGAACCGAAGACAAAGATATCCCAATCGAACACGCCTGCTGTTTTGCCTTCATCCCAACGAATTACATGACCGAACTTGTTGTCTACGCGAGGGTTCGCAGAGTTCGCTTCTTTACGCTTGTTGTTATTAGTCAGCGTAAGGTAAGCCGTCCCCGTCATTGGGTCAACAGAGCACCATTCAGGGCGATCCATTGGCGTTGCGCCTACAAGGTCGGCTGCGCCTGCTGTATTGATGATAAGCGCTGCTTGAGAGTCAAATGAATCACCTAGCTTGCCACCGTTTGTCGTCTTGCTACTCAGAGTTAGCGGTAGCCAAGTACCTGAACTATCATCATTGAATTTAGCCACATACAGCGTGCCTTTGTCCATGTACTTGTCACCCGCGCTTAGGCGATTGCTCGGCTCTGCGTCACGTGGGTCCCATTTCGCTTCAGAAACGAACTTGTACAGGTATTCAAAGCGAGAATCGTGGCCAGAATAGAACACGATAGGCTCACCTTCAGTAAGTTTGCCAAACGTACAACCTTCATGACGGAAACAACCCAGTGCAGAACGTTTCTTAGCGCGAGAGTTCGCTGTGTATGGGTCGATTTCGACAATGTAGCCGTGACCATGTGCTTCGTTACGGTAGTCATCAATCGGCGAATCAGCGCTTGGTGTTACGTCAAAGCGTGCAAATTCGTCCAAGCGTTCTTGTTTGTTACCTGAAAGTGTGTCCCAACCGTAACGTGTTTTGTCGGTTGCGATACCAATACGCTCTTGTGCTGGCGTTGTCTCGCCTTTGTTCACGAAATAACCCGGCCAGTTTTCTTCACACGTTAGGTAAGTGCCCCATGGCGTGTAGCCATTACCACAGTTGTTCAACGTGCCACGAGCTTGGCTGCCGTCTTGTGAGAACTTGGTTTTGGTAAATTCACTGTGAGCAACAGGGCCAGACAGGTCCATTACTGTTGCGCCTGTGTAGCGGCGGTTCAGTGGATCGTTATCGACCATCACCCATTGGTTGCCTTCAAGTTTCACTCGAACAACACTCACGCCGTGCGCGTTGATCTCTTTACGTACTTCATCAAGGCTAGGGCGAGCGCCTTCGTTGTATGTTGGTCCGTTGGCGTGCAGCGCTTTTTGGTCGATGTATTCGTGGTTGATCACCAATAAGCCATCATTGCTGTTGCCATTAAGCGGGAAGAAGTGCATGCCATCGTGATGCATGCCTAATGCGTTGGCTTGATCTTGTGCGTTGTTGGTGCCGTCTTTTAACCAAGCGTTGCCTTGTTTGTTGAGTGGAGTACCCCAAGGAACCAATACTTGTGCTGTATAGCCTTTTGGTACAACGACACTGTCTGTCAATGATCCTTTAACCGATTCGAAGGCAAGTGTTGCAGTGCTTTTTTGTGCGCTCGTTGCTTGCATTGTCGCAGCGTTGGCCGCGCTGTGACCCGCTAAACCAAACGCGCCAAACGCCGTCATTGCACTGATGCCAAGACCGCCTTTCAATACATTTCTTCTTGAAAGGTTCGCATCTAGAACTTCTTCGAAGGGCTTGTTGTTACTCTTGTTAAAACGAGTGCTATCAAATGTTTCCTTGCTCATCGGGACTGCTTCCTGTTGGCTGACTTTATTATTCGTTATTCACGTGTAACCAAGCTATTTCTAATGAGTTAATAGCTGGTTCAATGTGTGACCAATCGTGAAGCAGTTAAGTGACAGATTTTTATAGTTTTGATTAAGGTTTTGTTTCTGCAGCACGATTTTTCCCGTTAAGCCTCTCGTGCAATACAAAACTCTTGGGAATTAACGAAGAACTGTGTATAAATGCTTTATCAAACGAAAAGAGAGACAGTTATGAAATTAGATAAAATCGAAAACAAAAATCGCCGCCTACGCAAGAAGTTATACCTAGGTGAATTCGCTATTCTAGGTTTTGAAGTAAGCTGCACGACTTCGATTGCTGATTTTGACCAATACGATGTGTTCATCGATGAATTTATCGATTTTATCGACAGCATCGGCCTGTGCTTTGGTGGCGGTGGTTTAGAGCTGTTCGAAGGTTTCTTATGTTCTATTGAGCGCTACCGTTCAGTGACAGAAGCAGAGCAACTGCAAGTAGCGCAGTGGCTTGAAGCTCGCGCAGAAGTAAGCAAAGTTGAAGTAAGCGAACTTGTTGACGCAAACTACGCATTCTAATTTGGTGGTGTATGGTTCGCTCAGCTGAAATCGATTGAGCTTTCGTGAGAGAACTTTGACACATCAGATAAAAGGCCCAGTCGGTATGTCGATTGGGCCTTTTGCGTTTGGTCTGCACTATTCTTGAACCATGATTCCTTGTCTAACTCTCATTTCTAGAACGAGAGTTTCTAACTATATATCAGTCTCTTAGAACTATATTTCCGGATAGTAATAAGTTTGAATAAACTTGTGAGAGTTTTATGAGAATTCAATGAAGTTGCTGATAGATTTGATCGCCATTCTTAGAGTCAACAACACCACAGTTCGTTCTGGCAAAGGTAACGGTATATCGCTGTTATTCGTTTTGTTGGCAACGATAGGACTCGATAAAGGATGGAATCAAAATGAACAAACGTACTCAAATCAGCTTAGTGATTAGCTCGGCTATGTTGGCCTTCGGAGCGGCTCAGGTTCAGGCTGCAGAGCTTGAGGTGACCGTTACCAACGCAACGAAAGGGATCTACTTTACGCCTATCTTGGCAGCCGCTCATGACTCCAGCTTGTTCATGTTTAGAACGGGTGAGAGTGCTTCTGCGGAATTGGAATCGATGGCCGAAGGTGGCGATATTTCAGGTCTATCGAGTTTGATTGCAAACGCGGGTGGTGTGGTGGTTGAAAACCCAGCTACCGGTATTCTTAATCCGGGCGTCGCAACTACGTTTGATATCGACACCGGTGATTTAGCTTACTTGTCATTGGGTGCCATGCTGCTGCCAACCAACGACGGCTTTGTTGGCTTAGACAGTTGGAAAATCCCAACTCAAGCGGGCACCTATAAAGCGACCCTCAATGGCTATGACGCAGGCACAGAAGCCAATGATGAGCTAGCGGGCAGCATGCCAAACCCGCCATTTATTACCTTTGGTGCTGGTGGTACTGGAGTTGAAACTGCAGTCTCAAACGCTAAGGTTCATATTCATCCGGGCAACATTGGTGATAGTGACGCGGCTGGCGGAATCAGCGACCTCGATAGTAGCAGTCATCGTTGGTTAAACCCTGTGGCTACTATCACCATTGTTGTGAAGTAAGGGGGATGTATGAAAGCTAGAATTCTATTTATCGCTGCATCAGTAGCTGTGTTAGCAGGTTGTCCGGACGATGACGACGATTACTATCGCTATGATGTGAGTGTGACTAACCTCACCCCCAATCAACCTATGTCGCCCCTCGCGGTATTGACTCACAATACGAATTTTGACCTGTTTGAAGTTGGGCAAAGTGCCTCTGTCGATCTGGAATACTTAGCGGAAGGAGGCAGTAATGCACAATTGCTTGCGCTCAGTGACAGTGACGCCAATGTTTATCAAGGCATCTCAGGCAATGGGCTGATTCTTTCAGGTGAGCAAGACACGGTGTCTATTCGTGTTGACCCAAATCAAGAAGGGTATATCTCAGTTGCTTCCATGTTGGTGAACACCAATGATGCGTTTGTTGGTGAACACCAATGATGCGTTTGTTGGTGAATCCGGTTTGTCGCTTAAGTCATTAGCCGTGGGTGATACCTTTGTGATGAACATGAATGTGTGGGACTCAGGAACGGAATTGAACGACGAGCTTGCTGCAACCATTCCAGGGCCTGCAGGCGGTGGTGAGGGTTTTAATACCACACGAGACGACACCGATGTAGTGAGTTTCCACTCTGGCGTAATCAGCCAAGATGACGGCCTTACGACGTCTGCTTTAAGTGCTAACCATCGTTTCCTCAACCCAGGAGCAAGAATCACCATTACTCGAACTGAATAATAGGGTTGAAAGCACGATGAAAGAATTCCTGCTCTGTTCCGGTCAATTGAAAGGTAGGCAGACTCCGAATAGAGCAGGGATCATGAATAGTGCTGCGGTAAATTTGATGGCAAACATGTTGTTGGTTGAAGACGATGATGACCTAGCTGAACTGGTGCAGATGCATCTTAAGTTCCAAGGCCATAATGTCGAAAGAGCCAATACGATTGAAAAAGCACAGGATCTATACCTGGATGGTCAGTTTGATCTAGTCGTGCTCGATCGAGGTTTACCTGATGGTGATGGACTCGATTTTTGTCGGATGATCCGTCAGAAAGAAGATTGGACACCGGTACTCATGCTAACAGCAAGGGATGCTGAGCTAGATAAGGTGTCAGGTTTAGAAGCCGGTGTTGATGACTACATAACGAAACCCTTCAGTGTTCTTGAATTTCAAGCAAGAGTGAGGAACGTACTACGCCGTTTAAGCCATGTTGAATCAGTCACTCAAGAGGCTATGACAACAGAATCAATTATGAATTTTGGCGGGCTCATTATTCAACCTGAACGCCATCAGGTGTCACTCAATAATCAAGACGTACCGCTGACTGCTACCGAGTTTACCTTACTTCACTTCTTAGCAACCCGCCCGGGGCGTGTGTATAGCAAAGACGAGCTGCTCGATCACGTTTGGAATACTCATCACTCCGGCTATCACCATACTGTGTGTAGCACGGTCAACCGTCTAAGAACCAAGCTTGCGATGCCCAATAGTGATGATGATTTCATTAAAACCGTTTGGGGTGTTGGCTATAAATTTGAGTCAAAAGCTTAGGTCTATGTGTCGCGCCCTAAGTTTACTAAAAAGCCAGTAAGACCTACGAGCCACCGAGGAGAGAACATGAGTTTCAAATCGCGTTTAGTGCTGTTCACAAGTTTGTGGTTTTTGTTGGTAAGTGTGGTGATTGCTTACACTTATCATTGGCAAAAAGAGACCATAGAACAAAGAACTAAGCAGAGCTTACATAAAGAGCTCGCGGTTCATATGCGCGATGATAATCCTCTCATGATCGGTACAGACTACAATCCCAAAGCACTCAAATCTATATTCCATACCTTGATGTTGATTGGGCCTGATTTTGATATCTATTTTCTGGATAGTCAGGGCAATATCACCACCAATGCAGCACCTGAAGGCACTGTGTTAGCCAATCAGATAGATCTAGCGCCCATTCAACAGTTCTTAAATGACGAGCCTTATCCTATTTTGGGCGAAGACCCGATCAACCCAGGCTCTCCTAAAGTATTTTCTGTGGCGGCGATTGAAGAGTTAGGGTCGACGGTGGGTTATTTGTATGTGGTGATAGGAAGTAATCGCCATACTGTGATCACCAACTCTCAGGTTGATACACCATACATCGCACTTGCAGGGCTTGTGCTGGTTTCTATTTTTGGCTTTGCGATTGGAGCTTATCTGCTAGTGAAACGCAGTCTGTTGAACCCAATTGAGGCGGTAACCAATAAATTGCAGCAACAAGCTGAGCAAGATTTTAGATTGGAACCTAACTTTGTCCATCAAGTGCCAGAATTGGTGCCCATTGCACGTTCTTATCAATTGATGGCGAAATACATCCAACAACAGTTTTTGCAGCTTGAGTATCAGTCATCACACCGCAGACAAAGCTTATTACAGCTCAGTCATGATTTGAAAACGCCATTATCGAGTGTTCTTGGCTACCTAGAAACGTGGAAGATTCAAAATCCGAAGTCAGACCCGTTGATTGACGTCGCTTACCGTAATGGCAACAAGTTGTCTGAACAGCTCCATTCATTACTCGATAGCGCCAGGAATGATAATCCTTTGCCTACGTATCAATACGCTTCAATCGATTTTAATGTGTTGATGAACGAATGCTTAGAAACGATACAAAGCCAGCATCGCCATAAGAATGTGGAGTTGAACGTCAATATACCTATTGGAATCAAGGCTGTGGGTGACAGTGATTTACTTGAGAGGCTGATCTTGAATCTGCTAGATAATGCGTTAAGGCATAGCCCGAGCGGAACAATGGTGTCGTTAGATGTAGGTTTAGAATCGGATTCAAAACGGGTGAAGGTCGTTATCCATAATGAAGTTGAACTAGAGGCCCCTAATGGTTCGTTAGGTATTGGCACCAAAATCGCTCAGTCGATACTGATGTTGCATCATAGTGTTTTAGAAACAACAAAAGCAGAAAACTCATTTCAACAAAGTTTCTATTTGCCTTCGGTATAGCCCTGACTGCCTTCGATTTAGTTCTATTTTCTTTCGATATCGTTCTACTTGCCGCTGTTCTAGGGGATAGTCGAGTTGTTCCTTGAGTAACGAACAACTCGTTGAGTCGCTTTTAAGTTAAGAAGTTAAGAAGTTGAGAAGTTTTTAAGTTGAAGGGGATTTATGCGTCTTTTTTGGCTTCATTGCCTTTATTGCCTTCATTGCCTTCATTGCCTTCATTGCCTTCATTGCCTTCATTGCCTTCATTTAGTTCAGCATAGAAGTGCAGCAACTCTGTGAGCTCTTTTACCCAACCAAATGCTTCTGTCGGTGCTTTCGACAAAATCTTCTCGACTTTGTCACAGTGAGTTTCAAGGCTGATCGCTTGCTCAAGGTTGAACGACATTGCATAGAAGTGCCAAAGCAATAGTCGAGTCATGCGCTCGATGTTTTGTTGTGAGTTATCCGACTCACTAAACGCAAGATTCACTTCACTCAGCGCGATTGCTGTCATTCGCAACATCGCATCAAATTTTGCTGATTGCATACGCTCGTCATTGGTCACATCTTCCTGTTCGAACGTAAACAGTTCCGTCATTGCATCTTCAGGGACAAGGCGATGAATCATTCTTAAACTAAATTCTTCTAGTTCTTCACGAGGCATGTTGTTTAAGCAAGTTAAAGCGTAATCGCGTTGCATGGTGTTCTCTTAGATGAGCAAAAAGGTCGGACAGTTTAATGGAGAAGCGGACTTAGAAAAAGTAGATTTTGGATAAGCCTACATTTGTAGACTTATCTGTGTACTACAAGCCTTAAAATCACGGCTTAGACTGGCAGGTTTGAACGTAGTATCAGGCTTTGCTATGGCTTGGGGGTTGATACTGCATAGACCTGTCATGCCTCATGAAAATGTTGCTCGCAACCAGGCTGCCGATGCAAATCGAACCAAGCGCTAACCAAGTCATCGTATCCGGAATTTCGTTGAACAGTGGGATCGCCAACAAGGTTGCAACAGCAGGTGTTGCACTACCAAAAGCGGCTGAGCGTTCTGCTCCTAGTGTATTAACAGCATATAGATAAGTGAATGCTGCTATTAAGCCTGCACCTACGCCTTGCACCGCAGAATGCACGGCAAGCTCTGTAACTGGCCATTGAGCAATTGGTGTATCCACTAAATGGCTAGGGAGGGTTCCTGTAAAGATAAGGATCAGCAACAGCAAGGTGGAACAGAATGAAATAAAACCTGCACTGACAAGCGCATTAAGATTGGCAACACGTGCTGAGATGGTAAACGTCGCCCACATCAAGCTGCCACACAAAAACAACACGTGACCTTTGGTATATTCAAAGTTGAAGCTGCTTAAGCTACTTCCCAGAAACAACAATATCCCAAGCGAAACCAGACCTAAACCAACGACACGGTGTCGGCTAAGCGGCTGCTTAAAAAAGAGTACCGCGATCCCTGTTACGAATAGAGGAAGCGTTCCCGGAACTAAAGCACTCCCGTGTGATACCGGAACGAACTGCATGGCTGTTCCTGCAACGAGTAAATAAGGTAACCCGCACCCCACAAACATACCGGCCAAGTATCGATTCGGGACAGCAGCGATCGTGCTACGTGCTTTCCACACCAAAGGTAATAACGCCAATGCTGGTATGAGGAATCGAGTCAGTGCGATGTCTGCAGGTGTTAAATCTGAATTTGCGCCGCCTTTAAGAGAAAGGAAAAAGCTCGCCCAGATGAGCAGAGTGACAGTAATAGATAAATAGCCTAGCTTCATAATAAACAAGGAAAGTGAATGATGATTAATTATGGGGTACTTGGTGTGCCATAGGTTGGCAAGTTTTGTTCTAACTTGAGTTGTAGTTGATGATTTCTGCTAATATATTGCCAATTGTTAACGAATTTAACCAATAATTGGTATTTGCTATGGATAGGATTGATAGACATCTTCTTGAGTTGCTTCAGAAAGACGGGAGGCTAACCACCGCAGAGTTAGCTGATGAAGTTGGCTTATCGGCTTCACCGTGCGCGAGGCGCATCAAAAGACTGGAAGAAAAAGGGATTATTGATGGCTACCGTGTGAGCCTGTCACGGGAACAGGTAGGCATCGCAATGAGCGTGTTTGTTGAGGTGAGCTTAAACAACCACCAAGAAGTGTCGATTGATAAATTTGAAAGTGCGGTTGTCGAGATGGAAGAGGTCATCAGCTGCCACGTTGTGTCTGGGGCTTATGATTACTTGTTAGAAGTTGTCAGCCCTAACTTGATGGCTTACGAAGCATTTACCAGAAAGCTACAGCGACTCTCCAACGTAAAAGATATACATACTCACCTTGCGATTAGGCAAGTGAAAGGCAATGCGCCACTTCCGGTTTATACTGACTAAGCGACAGGTAGGGGAGACGTCTTTGGGTGAAATGAGCTGAAAACGAAATGACTTTCGTTGTTAAACTAGGGGGCCGCTGCTCTTAAAGACTATCGTCAAATACCAGATGCGCAGCAATAAAAAACGGAGCGCCTCGTGAAAGGCACTCCGTATATGATAGGTGCAAAACTTAGTGATACTTAAAGTTAGAGATTGAACAATCCCCGGTTTGAGCGTTGATTCTGAATGAAAAAGCATGTGAATGATAATCCACACCGTCATTCCAAATCGTCTCTCCAAATATCTTACATAGCTCTAGCTCACTTACTGAACCGAACTCTTCCATGTGTTTAGCGACAGATAAAAGTTTATCTCTTATCTCTGCAGTCCCTTCCGTGTTACTCAAGCAGTTGAAAGCCATAGTTTTTTGCATATTACCTAGCCAAAATATTTCTTGTTATTAAGTTATATGAATAATCATGATAACAATTTTTTGGCGTTTGTAAATCTATTTTGTGATGAATATCTCACATAGTCGCTTGCATTGGTCGGAAAATGAACGTCATTGTTGATAGTTACCACATTAGTTTTACAACTTATTGATAAAGCTTTGATTGATTATCTTTCTGAATGTGTTGATTTGTTCGAACTATGATTATTGGGATAATCAAGTTAAGCAAGTGAGTAATCATTTTAGTTTTGTACATCGTTTATCGGTTGGTTTGTGTGACGAGCTTCGTCAATCATCGTCGCTTCTTTACGGTATTTTGAAGAGAGCTGACGAAATTTTTTACTGAGTGTATGAAGATCTTGCGAGAGTGATTGTGAGCTTTGTACGTGTACCTGTGCACTTTCTGTTTGACGCGGTAGTCTTGCTTTAGCGCAGTGTTTAGCTATGGCTTGCCACGAATGCGTTAGAGACTCCGCTCCATCTAGTTCTGTAGACACAATATACGCCTGTTTTAATAGAACCTCAGAAACATCATAAGCGGTATTCATATGACTATTGAGCTGCACATTAAATCTTTGTTCGTACTTTGCCCAAAGCCCAATGATCTGCTTTTCGTTGAAATGTTTCGATAGCAACGTTTGTGATTCATAGGTCGAGAGAACTTGGTTAAATTCTTCAGTGTATTGATTATAACGTCCTTCAAATGAGAGCTGGCGATCTAACAGTGTTTGCCAGTTTTCACGGTCACAATGGTCTGCTAGCGCGACATTAGCACTCAAAGGTACACTCACAATGACAACCTTCACCAAAAAATTCATGATTTACCTCTACTTAACTCGCTCTCTATTAAGAGTATAGATGAGCAGCAACATGAGTTGATGTACACTTGAAACATACCTAAAACGGAAGAGCTGGTGGATTTGATGAAAAAAGCGCTGATCGCTTTACTTGTGTTATTAATATTGGGCGGAGGAGGGGCTGCATACTACTTCTTCGTCATGAAAAAAGACCCCACTCCACCTGAGAGAAAGGAAGCGCCGGCTGTTGAAGTCGCGGCGCAATCTGAATCTGACCTTACATCCCTCACTACTCGTCAGCCTGAGCCAGAACAGACTGAGTTCTACGTTTTAGATAGAAAACTTAAAGTAGTCGAGCAGCCCGAGATTGATGGTTTGATAACTGACTATCTTTATAAGGGTGAAAAGGTCGAACTACTAGAGAAGCAAGGCGAATGGGCGCGTATCTCTGACTATATTGTTTTAAAGGAAGGCGGACCACAGACGGCGGAATGGATTTCAATGTCTGGACTATCTAGTGATGAAGTGATTATCTCTGAGCAAGAAAACAGAGAGATATTAGATTCATACTTGGCTAAATCCGATGATCTGAAGCTCCATCAAGAGAAGTTCCGCAACACGGTAGCTAAGCTTATCTATGAAGGGGAGTGCGACCCAAGTGATTTTGAAGAGTTAGGCGGTTGGGTTAAATCAGTTAAATACAGCAACCGAGACGTTTATTTTATTTATTGTGGTGGGTTGTCTCTTGAAAACAAAATTTATCTAGATGTAAATACTAATGAAACATTCACGAAGTAGGAGCCGATTCCTATTTAATGTGGGCATTCGTCACTGACTTTTAATTACTCTATTTTTCCAAGATATTAACTAAAGCCTACTCATAGATTGAGTGGGCTTTTTTATGCTATCTATAATGCTTGTTTTTCTATTTACCCTGCAATTCATATTGAAGATTATATATAACCATCATTAAATATTTATTAATGAGTAATAAGGTCTTTCCTATTATTCTCATGATCAATCATTTCAAATTCCCACATTGCATTCTTCTTGAAACAAGCTGAGAGATATAGGTTTGTCTCATATTAACAAAGGTTTATCTGCTTGGTGATAAAAGTGAAATTAAATAAACTTTATTAATATCAGAGTTTTGCTTTTATTTACATGTATTTAACATTTCATTGGTTTTGGGATGTAAGTCTAGTTTTTAATCATAATGCGAAAATATTTTCTATTTGTAATAATACTTTTTGATTTTGAGTTGTAGGGTTTAATTAAAGCAAAACGTAAAGTTTAATTATCAACTAAGACATTATCTTATTAACATCATTGTTATTTAATTGCTTGTAAGGGATGGAATCATTAATGAAAAAACTTGCTTTAATTACAGGGTCAAAAGGCGGTATCGGCTCAGCAATTTCCTCTAAGTTAGTTGCAGACGGCTATCGTGTTATCGCGACTTATTTTACTGGGAATTACCAATGTGCCTTGGATTGGTTTAACGAAAAACAATTCACCGAAGATCAAGTGAGATTGTTTGAATTAGATGTTACCAATACTGCGGAATGTGCGCTGAGCTTAAGCAAGTTGTTAGAAGAAGAAGGCACGGTGGATGTGTTAGTCAATAACGCAGGTATTACACGTGATAGCGTCTTTAAAAAGATGGATGCCGAAGCGTGGAAAGACGTGATTGAAACAAACTTAAACAGCCTTTTCAACGTGACTCAACCTCTGTTCGCTCCTATGTGTGAAAAGGGTAACTGCCGAGTCATCAACATTTCTTCAGTGAACGGTCTTAAAGGTCAGTTTGGACAGACCAATTATTCCGCAGCAAAGGCTGGAATGATTGGTTTTTTAAAAGCCTTGGCAGCAGAGGGGGCTAGAAGCGGAGTGACGGTAAACGTGGTTGCCCCTGGCTACACAGGCACACCTATGGTTGAGCAAATGAAGCCTGAAGTCCTTGATTCGATTAAAAACCAAATCCCAATGAAACGTCTAGCGACGCCTGTAGAAATTGCAGACGCAGTGGGCTTTTTAGCAAGTGAATCTGGCGCGTACATTACAGGCGAAACACTGTCTGTGAATGGCGGCTTGTACATGCACTAATTGGCGAAACTGAAGGGAATGGAATAATGAAAAAAGTATTTATTGTTGCGGCTAAGCGCACTCCTATTGGTGCATTCACCGGGTCACTAAAAAACGTATCTGCGGGCGAGTTGGCTGGCGTTGCGATCAAAGGCGCGTTGGAGTCCGTAGATCTTTCGTTGGATGCGATTGATGAAGTGATCGTTGGTAATGTGATTTCGGCAGGTCAAGGTATGGGGGTTGCTCGTCAGGCTTCCATCTATGCAGGGTTACCTGAGGAAACTCCTGCATGCGGTGTGAACATGATTTGCGGCAGCGGCATGAAGTCGGTGATGGACGCAGCAGCGCACATCAAAGCACAAGATGCTGAAGTGGTTATTGCTGCTGGCGTTGAAGTGATGTCCCAAATCCCTTTTGTAGTGCCCGCGAGCGTTCGTAATGGTCACAAAATGGGTGATATCTCAATGAAAGACTTACTGGTTGGTGATGGCTTAACCGATGCGTTTAATCACTACCACATGGGCATGACGGCGAAAATATCGCCAACACGTTAAATATTTCGCGCCTAGCTCAAGATAACTATGCCCTAGAAAGCCAACAGAAAGCCGTCGCAGCGATTGAAGCGGGTAAGTTTAACGAGCAAATCGTGCCTGTAGAAGTTAAGCAGCGCAGACAAACCGTCATTTTTGATACCGATGAGTATCCAAAGTCAGACGCGACATTCGAAGGTCTACAAAAGCTTCGCCCAGCCTTTGACCGTGAAGGTTCGGTTACGGCAGGTAACGCTTCGGGCATCAATGATGGCGCAAGTGCCATTATATTAGCGTCTGAATCGGCGGTAGCGAAATATGGCCTGACACCTTTAGTGGAACTGACCAGTTACGCACAGTCAGGTTTGGACCCAAAGATCATGGGGTTAGGACCTGTAGAAGCGGTTTCTAAAGCGCTTGATAAAGCGAATCTCACTCTCGAAGAAATCGATTTGTTTGAATTGAATGAAGCGTTTGCAGCACAAGCCCTTGGCGTAATGTACCAATTGTCAGAGCAGCATGATTTACCGCTTGATGCGTTCAAGCCAAAGGTCAATGTGAATGGTGGTGCAATCGCGCTTGGTCACCCTCTAGGTGCGTCTGGCAATCGAATTATTGTTTCACTCATCCATGAAATGCTTGAACAGAAAACGACTTATGGCGTTGCTTCGCTCTGTGTGGGTGGAGGAATGGGAACCGCTGTTTTGCTAAAAGGTATTGAAGGTTAGAGCCTAAGGTATCGGTAGCAAGCTTAAAAACATCGGATCAGCTTTTCAAAGCATCGCGAGCTCATAGATGAATGTTGGCTGAAACGATGATTATACAAATTTATTAAACTATGTATTCATCAGGAGTTACTTATGTACACGGATATTTTCAAAACAATTACTGACCAAACAGAAAAGCAATTTGAACCGTACTTAAAGTTCAACAAGTTGGTTGCTAAGAACATTCAAACGATGACAGAACTGCAAATGAATGCGATGCAGACTTATACGGATATGGGTCTTTCTCAAATGAAGGCAGTAAGCGAAATCAAAGACGTAAACAGCCTGACCGCTTTCAATAGTCAACAACTCACGGCATTAACTCAACTGTCTCAGCAAATGATGAGTGACAGTTCGAAACTGCAAGCGGCTGCCAAAGAATTCAAAGACGATGTTGAAACACTAACAACTGAAAACTTGAAAACAGTTACACCTGCATAAAACTAGTCGCCATCGAGTTAGTACAGGTTGGCCTGTGCGGCTTGGTGGCGATTTTCCGATTATTGGAGTCATGTTATGTTTCAACACTTCTTTTCGGACTACCTTGTTAAACTTCAACAAACAAACCAGCAATGGTGGGATAACTTTGAACAAAACAAGGAAGCCGCGCAATCTCCCCTAAATCAAGCGATGCAAGAATTGAATTTTGATGATGCATCAAAAATCTTCGAGCAAGCCGCCAACCAACCCGCCGTCCTGCTTCAGCTGCAATCTCAATGGTGGGAACAGCAACTGCAAATCTGGCAAAACGCAGCACTGATGGGCAACACTGAAAGTGTCATCTCAGAAGATCGCAGTGATAAGCGCTTTATCGATGATGCATGGAAGAATGACCCTTTCTATAGCTTCATCAAGCAATCCTATTTGTTATTCAGTAAAAGCTACATCGACACCATCAATTCTATCGAAGGCATCGACGAGAAAACCAAAGAGCGTGTGGCGTTCTTTTCACGTCAGGCAATCAATGCTCTCTCTCCAAGCAATTTCATTGCGACTAACCCAGAGTTGATGAAACTGACGCTTGAGCGAAATGGTGAAAACCTGCTTGATGGGTTAGAGCAGTTACAAGCAGACGTTGAAGCAAGCGCCGATATACTCAAGATCCGCATGACCAACAACAACGCTTTCCGATTGGGTGTAGATGTTGCGAACACGGAAGGTGATGTTGTTTTTCAAAACGAGCTGTTTGAGCTGATTCAGTATCATCCAAAGACACCGCAGGTTAACGCGACGCCTTTGTTGATCGTTCCGCCGTTCATCAATAAGTACTACATTCTTGACCTTCGTGAGAAGAGCTCGATGGTGCGCTGGTTACTTGAGCAAGGACATAGTGTATTCATGATGTCTTGGCGCAACCCAGGTGAAGCGCAGAGGGACACTGAGTTTGGTGACTATGTCACGGAAGGCGTGGTTAAAGCCGTTGCTGCGATTGAAAACATCACAGGCAAAGAACAAATCAATGCGGCAGGTTACTGTATTGGCGGCACGGTACTCGCGTCTACGGTGGCTTACTACGCTGCGAAGCGCATGAAAAAGCGCATCAAAACAGCGACCTTTTTTACCACCTTGTTGGATTTCTCGCAGCCGGGTGAGGTGGGCGCGTATATCAATGAGACAATCATCAATGCTATTGAGAAGCAGAACGATGGCAAGGGCTATATGGATGGTCGTTCGTTGAGCGTGACGTTCAGTTTGCTTCGAGAGAACAGCTTATACTGGAACTACTATATTGATAACTACCTCAAAGGCAGTAGCCCGATGGAGTTTGATCTTCTGTACTGGAACAGTGATAGCACTAACGTGGCGGCTAAATGCCATAACTTCTTGCTGCGAGAGCTTTATCTTGAAAACAAACTGGTTCAAGACAAAGGCGTGAAAGTGGGCGGCGTATGGATTGATTTGAATAAAATTAAGATACCAAGCTACTTCATCTCGACCAAAGAAGACCATATTGCGTTGTGGCAGGGGACTTACCGTGGTGCATTGAACACTGGTGGCAACAAGACGTTTGTTCTGGGCGAGTCTGGTCATATCGCAGGCATTGTTAACCATCCAGAGAAAAAGAAATACGGCTACTGGTTGAACGACAACCTAGACGACTCTGCTAACGAATGGCTAAACAACGCAAGTCACAACGAAGGCTCATGGTGGACACACTGGGGGCAATGGTTACAAGGCTTTGAAGCTGACGAGAAAATCGAACCTTTCAATCAAGGTTCCGAGCTTCACCCTGTGATTGGCAAGGCACCGGGTAACTATGTAAAACAGGTACTTCCTATCGTCGATAAAGAGGTCGTCGATGTAGAGGCTCCGAAAAGCGACGCTTAGCTTGTTTAACGTGAGTGGTTGATACCTATTTCTACTAGGGTATTAGCCACTTATATCAGAGGTGCACTTATCAAGCGCGTCAATACCCAAACGCCCGATACCACTTGAGTTGTAACAATACAAATTGTCGTAAAAAACGGCTGTATCGATTTGTTGCATATGCCGTCAGTATATTCCCAAAATGAAGTATCTCTATTCACCCCAAATTTACCTTCGAGTTGGCAAACTATTCGCTACTTTCATAAGGAGAAGTAGCGATGAATTACCGCATGTTAATGACTCTAGGGGTTTTGTTTAGTGCAAATGTATTGGCTGAACTTGATGAACCAGGCTGGGGAGGCGAAGTTGGAGTATTGGTCGGCTTTGGTAGTGAAACCGATGACTCAGAGGCTGTAAAAAAAGGCAGCTTGAACAGCAAGGGAGAATCGGATTCGAGTGCGCTTGTTGTACCATTAGGACAGTTGCGCTACACGTTTGGTTCAGATAGCGACCAGCAGGTCTTTATGGGGACCTCGCGTGGCGATATCATTGAAGGTGTTTTTGCTTTTGAATTTGGCTACGCACTGGAATATGGCAACGAATCGGTTGTATCGTTCTCTTACCTTCCAACAATCGCAAATGGTGAAGTATGGGAAGACCCGTTCATAGCCAATACTGCGAGGACTAAAACCGATATCTCTGGTGATACCTTTCGTGTACAACTCGACAACTTATTAGATATTGGTTTATCGGGTGATTTCGCTGTCTACAAGCAAGACATTAAAAATGACAAATCGGGCGTTCACCTAGGAGTGCCAACAGGTGTACTCCAACGTGACGCTAAAGGCTATTATGCAAGCCTATCTATGGAGATGCCTGTTAGTGGGAGCTCTTTTATCGAACCATCGTTGTCTTATCAAAAACATCTTGCAGACGGTGAAGCAGTTTCTTTCTCTTATTACTCTGGCTCGTTGACCTACATAATGATGGTGGATGATCATGCATTCTCGGTCAATGCAGATTACAGCCACCGCTCATATGATGCATCCAATCCAGTATTCAAGAAAACACGTGAAGACAATGGATATAGCGCAACGCTTGGCTATGAATATATGGACGTTATGGGTTGGCAAGACTGGGGATTCAACGCATTAGCGGGTTATTCTAGTAACAATTCCAATATCGCATTCTATGATACCAGCGGATATTTGATGAGTGTTGGTGTTAGCTATCACTTTTAAGTAATTGACTACTTAATCACGATGAGTTGAGGGCTAGCATATTTGTTAGCCCTTTTTACTGTTTACTTTTTCGGCTAGAGGCTGCGACTGAATATGAGTGATGAAGCTTAAATTCAGTCAATGGTGACCAAAAATGTCCGGTCGGATCGCCATGAAGCTTGGTCATTCAACTTAAACGAAGTTAAGTATTGGTATTTGATTTTTCTTCGACCGGCAAATGAAGCCGAGCCAACAAGCCTCCCTCTATTTCCTCTGCTTCAAGATGCCATCCTAGCTTCTTACATATTTTCTCGGTTAAATCCTGCCCAAGGCCAAAGCTATCTTGAAATGGCAGATCAAGTTCCTGTGTGTTTATATTCTTGATGACTATGCTGTTTTCTTCGAAATAGATATGGATAGTGCCGCTATGTGTGTATTGGAAAGCGTTACGAATGAGGTTACCAACGACAATTTTGATTGGAGTCTCTGGAAGTTCCACTGTTGGGGCATGAAGGTAATTGCGGATGATGTCGATCTCTTCACCTTGAATTAAATACTCCAACTCTTCTATCAAATTATCTAATAAAGCGACTACCGAAACTAAGCTCTGATTCGGTGGCGTTTCACTCTTTCGGACTAGCCAGAGCATGGTTTCGGTAATTTGCTGCATGTTGCTGCTCGCGCGGTCGATACGATTGATCGGGCGCTGTAAATCTGAGGGCAGGGAGATGCGCTCTAAGATCTCCATATTTGCTCGTATGATTGCAATAGGCGTTCTCAATTCGTGACTAGCATGAGATAGAAAACGTTGTTCTCTTTCTACCAAATGCGCATTCTTACTGAGTGCCTTTTCTAGATAAAGCGCAACTCGATTGTATTCACTGAATTTAAAGTTGGGAGCGGGGTTCGCCAATAGGTCGTTGGACGCGCTTTCTGACCATTCGACGAGTTGTTCGGTTTTTTTTCCTACTCGGTAACTGTAGAGCCAAAGCGCTAATACAATAAAAAATATATAGCCAAGAGCAATATAGATAATAAGGTTGAAGCGATGATCGAACCACACATCTATTGTGTCGCCAATTAGGCGGTAGTCGTACCGAGCGACTCCGAATACCAATCGTCCGTCTTCGAGAGCAAAACGGTAGACACCAAAGACAGCCTCTTTCTTGATGTCGTTGGTAACCGTTTCATCAACGAAGACGACAGTGAACTCATCATTAACAAATGTCACATCCCGAAGTACGTCTTTACCATCGACCTTTATGTTAGGCAATTGGTCATAATAAAATGACACTACGTAAGATTTAGGTAGTTTGGCTTCTGGATTTATAAGGCGTACTTCGTTAAAGCTCAACCATTCACTGGCGAGTCGCATTTTTACTGAATCTTCTATTCCATATTCAAAGTGACGGATTAAAAGTTCTCCGAATAGTAAGGCTGTCAGAAGTGACAAGCCCAAGAAAAAGGTAGTAAGGTGACCCCGTATTGGGAAGCTCTTTTTCATGCTCATAGTTACCCTTTGATCCTCAGACCTTGGCCAACGACGGTTTCAATCAACTTAGATTCAAAAGGCTTATCGATTTTTTGTCTCAGTTGATAAACCTGCACTTTTATGTTGTTACTTTCTGGTGCGTCATTTGGCCATAAACACTCCTCTATTTCTCTACGAGTAACCACTTGTGGACTTCGGCGCATGAGGAGTTCTAAAAGCATTAGGTTGAGTCGATTTAAGTCCAAGACTTGCTCTGATCTTGATACTTGCTGGCTTTCTAGGTCATAGACTAAGTCACCTTGTACTAACCTTTTTTGTTGGCTACTTCTTCGCTTAGAGAGCGCCTTGATACGTAAGGCGAGCTCTTTCATTGCAAATGGCTTGATTAAGTAGTCATCGGTGCCTGCATTGAAGCCAGCTTCTTTGTCTTGCAGCGTATCTTTTGCCGTCAGCATCAAAATAGGCGTATCGTCACCGTCGTCTCGAAGTCTTTCACAGACAGTAAAACCATCTATTTTGGGTAACATTAGGTCAAGAAGAATAACGTCATAGTAGTTTTGTTTTGCGAGTGTAAAACCGCTTAACCCATTGTAAGCATGATCGCATTTGATGTTTTCAAATTCGAGAAACTCTGCAACTGAAGCGGCGAGCTCCTTGTCATCTTCAACTAATAACACGTTGATAGATAAGTTAGATTTCATTTTTCTTAACCCCAGTAAAAGAAGCGGATCGTTGGGTGGTTATGTTGTGAAACAGCTGCTTGATATCTTGCTGAACCATTAGCAATACGGGTACCAAAAGAAGTGTTATTACCGTTGCGAATAAGATTCCATACCCCATTGACGTAGCTGCTGGTATTAAAAACTGAGCTTGAGGAGAGGTTTCTGACAGTAAAGGCACTAAGCCAAAATACGTGGTTGCAGAAGTCAGCACAATAGCCCTTAAGCGTCCTGTTCCTGATTCAATTAACGCCTCGTATACGGTATCACCACTCATTATCTTGGTATTAAAGCGTGAGATAAGTAAGAGGCTATCATTCACGACGACCCCGGTTAATGCAAGCATTCCAAACAGAGAAAGTATACTGATGGGTATCCCTTGGATTAAGTGTCCCATCAAGGCGCCCACAATACCGAATGGAATTGTGCACATGATCAGCAGTGGCTGGAAATATGAGTTGAGTGGTATTGCAAGCAATGCGTAGATGCCGATAAGAGCGATAGCAAACACGCTATACAGTGAATTAGATATTTGTTCCTGCTCTTGTTGCTGTCCAGAAAGGACAATGTTTAGGTCACGATACTTATTCTGTAACCTTTTAAACAGGTCGCTATCTAGCTTATTAATGATCTCTTCTGGAGAAGCGATCGTTTTATCAACATCAGCTGTTATCACATTGACTCTGTTACGATTCATTCGTTCAATGTTTTTGGACACATATCGAGTCGATATATTGGCTACCGCATTGAGTGGTACTAACTTACCATTGCTCAAGCGAATTTGTGCGTATTTGAGATTATCCAGTGTTTGTCTTTTTGCCCGCGGATACTGAATTTTGACCTTTATTTCATGCGAACCTTCTTGAAATTGCTGCACTTCATAACCTTGATAGGCCATGTTGAGTTGTTGTAAGAGATTCGATGTAGTAAGCCCCATAGTTAACCCCATTTCGTTAACTTTAATATCAACTTGGGCTTGTGTATTCGCGAGGCTACTTTTTATGCCATGCACACCTTGTACATTATTGAGATGATCAGTCAGTTCACGAGTTGCGTTGCTGATCGTTGCTTCATTTTGACTTCTTAATTCTATGCTTATTGCTTTATCGCTGATCATATCGGCTAAGAAATTGGCGCTGTCTATGCCTTCAAGTGTTGGGACCATGGATTGCCATTCTTTAGCGATTGCACCCGCGCTGATTGGGCGTTGAGTGTTGCTCGAAAGGCCAACAATGATTTGCGAACTGTTATTGGTGGTTTCTACCAATACACTTTGGATTGGTGGTACAGACAGCGCATATTGCTTCACCAACGAATCATTCAATGATGCCGCCATTTGTTCAACTTTAAGTGTTTCACGTTGTACTAATCCGTAGCCAGTATCATCTTCGAATGCGAGCTCGATCGTGATGAAGTTAGTAGAAATCTCTGGGAAAAATACCGACTTAAGTTTGCCAGTTATTAGCGAACCGCCAACTAGAATACACAGGGAAAAAAAGCCAAAAATTACAGCATAACGGTAGCGTATAGCCAGTTGTAAACAGGGTTTGTAGAGATGCCAAGTGATGTATTTGAAACCACGTAGAACACGCTGTTGAATATAGTGCCATACGGCAGGAATACCCCATGCTGAAGTCGGTTCCATTTTGACTCGGGCAAGGTGAGCTGGGAGAATTAATTTGGACTCAATGAGTGAGAAAATCAGACAGAAAGTTGCAGCCATGGCAAATTGCGCAAAGATTTTACCGAGTTCCCCTTCGATTAAGCTGAGAGACATAAAAGCGACGATGGTCGTCAACACACCAAATGTGGTTGGTGTTGCAACTTTTTGCGCGCCAGCGATGGTCGACTCAACGGACGCTCCGTGTTTCTCTCTTTGTTCGTAAATACTTTCACCAATGACGACTGCATCATCAACAACAATTCCGAGGGCCATGATGAAGCCAAAGGTGGTTAATTCATTAAGGGTGAGTCCAAAGAAAGAATCTCCCATAAGGACCATTGCGCCGGCAAACGTAACAGGTAGGCCAACGGCAACCCAGAAAGCCACACGTATGTTTAAGAGCAGAGCCAGTAAAATAACAACGAGAGCGATACCTTGAGCACTGTTCTTAAGTAGCAAAGATAAACGGTTTTTAATCGGCTCACTTTGATCATTCCATTGGGTCAGGTGGATACCGTTCGGCAGAGTCAATTGGTAAGCATCAACGATGGATTTGGTCTCTTTGGCTAGCTGGTTGATGTTTGATTGACCATACATTTTCACCTTTAATCCCACTGATGGATGGCCGTTATAACGAGTAATGATGCCGTCGTCGTCAAATCCTAATTCAATATGTGCCACGTCGGACAAGAGTATGGTTTGCCCTGTTGCTGTGCGTTTAATTGGCAGCGAAGCGAACTCTTTCGCGCTTCGGTGTTGCTGGTCCGCTTTAAGAACTAACGTCCCTTGAGAACCTTTGAGCTGGCCGGCCGTTTGGGTTAATGATTCTGCTCTAATTTGGCTGACAATTTGCTCCATCGTGAGACTGAAAGCTTGCAATTTTGCCTCGTCAATTTCAATCGAGACCTGCTGAGATTTTCGGCCAATGTAATCAACCTTTTGTATCAAAGGAGAGTTTAGGAGCTTGTGTCGTAACTCGTCTAAATAACGATGTAATGCACCGATAGGCACGTCACCAAACAGGTTAATTGAAACTACCTCTTCAAGGTCGGCTTGACGCGTGATCACAGGTTTTTTTGCTTCGCTAGGTAAATCGCCAATAGCATCAACCACACTTTTTACATCTTGTTGCAGTTTGTCGAGTGAATAGCCACTCGACTTAGTGATGGTTACCGTTGCACCGTCACTATTTGAACTGCTGTGTATCTGTTTGATGCCTTCTACACCTAACAATGAATCTTCTATTTTTATCGCAATGCTTTCTTCAGCCGAGCGGGCTGAGCCACTTTGATATTCGACACTTACCGTAATATTGGTTGGAGGGAGTGAGGGGAAGCTTTCTACCCGTGATTGGATAACCGAAAAACCACCCGCGACTATGATCAAAACCATTAAAAGATTTGCAGCAACAGGATTGTGAACAAACCATGCGATAACACCATGAGTTTTTAGGTTATTGTCCATCATTCGCCTCTTTAAGTGATTTGTCCCCAGAGGCAGGAGTCGGGAGGCTCCGATTTGATGCGAGTTTGTCCGTGTCGTCTGGCTGAGGGCTATCCGAGAGTGCTAGTACTTGCATTCCCTCCACATAGCTGGACAACGGCTTTACAACCAAAGTGATGTGTTGATTTAGGTTGCCCTGTTTAAAACCAATCGCATCGATATCTTGAAACAGTGATTGAGTCTTGTGACGATGAAGTTGACCTTCTTTGACGTACCAAATATTGCCGTCTGCAGTAATGGAAGAGGATGAAACTACAAAACTATCTGAGTGGCTCTTACCTTGAATGACAACTCTAACAAAGCTCCCGATCAGCAAAGGATCTGGCTGTTGAAGAGGGGAGTCTATTTTTAATATGAGGTTACGCATACGTGTTGATTGTTCCACGAGCAGTGAAAGGTGACTCGCCCGTGCTGCCCATTGTTGCCCTGAATCTAAATCAGATGCTGACTGAATTGTCACCGACAGTGCACTCAAATCGGAGGGGAGCTGTTGCCAGTCGCGTTCTGTGAGCTGAAGATGTACTTCAGCAGTTTCTATGGATTTGATCTGTCCCAACGAGGTTCCGGATGCAACAACACTGCCTGTGGTGACGTTGCTTTGGCTGACAATGGCATCATAAGGAGCATGGATATTCGTGTTATTTAGTTGTTGCTTAGCATCTTCAACTGCTTGTTGTGCGGCGTTTAATCGTGCCTTTGCTGCTTTAAACTGAGGCTCTCGCAAAGCGAGGGGGCTCGGTGCCTCTTCTATACCTGAAGTTTTCCATTCTTTTTGAGCACGTTGATGTTTGCGTTGTTCTTGGAAAAATGAAAGTTGTGCGTTAGCTAGCTCTTTTTCTGCGTTAGCCAGTAGTACTTGGTAACTGGAATCGTCAATGTGAAATAGCAGATCACCTTTAGAGATTTGTTCACCTAGTTGAAATTTTTTTGCTTTTGAAAGAATCACTCCTGAAACCTGGCTCGTGAGCGTTAAAGTTTCTTCTGGAATTACCTGCCCGTAACCTTCAATGGTAGAGCGGTGTTGCCCGGCAGCAATGTCGACTGTGGTGACTTTGATATATTGTCGAGGCTGAGCTTCCAGCGCTAACGTTGTTTCTTCGGGGTTTGACTTCATGATGTACATCGCGGTGGCAATGATACTGAGCAAGCCCAAAGCCGTAACAAGTATCTGTTTCATTTTAAACCCCCATTCCTAATGCTAACCCTAAGGTAATTCTGTTTGAGAGCCGAGTACGCTGAGTATTAAGCAACTGGATTTTAGATTGGTAAATAGATTGTTGGGCGATAAGCAGTGCCAAAACGTCACTGGCTCCTTCCTGGTAAAGGTTTTGATAGTTTTTCATACTAGCCTTGGAGAATGTAAAAGCATCTCGATAATGCTGTTCTTGTTGTTTGAGGTAGAACTCTTTGTCTAGTGCATTTCCTACCTCATTGATGGCAACCAATAGTTTCTTTTGGTAATCAACAAAGCTCTCTTCTGCTTGAAGCTGAGCTATTTTGGCTTGGGTTTGTAGTGATGATTGGTAAAGAAGAGGTGCACTGATCCCCCCAACGAGATTCCACAGGGAAGGATTGTCGATAAGCTGGTTTGGTGTTGAGCCGCTACGATAAACAGAGGCAGACAGCGTGAATTTAGGCAGTAGATCTTTGTAAGCAACTGCCGCGCTTTTGTCGGCGGCGAGCACTTTCTGATAAGCGGCAAGGAGGTCAGGACGTGATCCAATCATTTCTCCGGGAAGACGTAATGGCGGAGCTTCAACTTTTGGGATCGTGAAAATCATTCGGTTAAGCTGGGTGTCTCTCTTACCTCGCAAGGTATTAAGTCCTCTGATTGCGATAAGTTGATCTTGTTCTTTAGCCGCTAAACTCGCTCTTACTCTGGATGTCGCAGCTCGAGCGGTGTCGAGGTCTGCTTGTTCTTTAAACCCATCGAGCACTTGTTCTAGTACAATATTTTCAGTGTTTGAAAGACTTTGTAGCCAGCGTTGCTCAACCCCTATCACTCTTGCTCTGTAAGCAACATCAAGCCACGTCTCTATTACGCGAGCCGCGAGAGAGTTTTGTGCGTAAGCATAGTCGAGTTGTGTTGCCTGTTGTTTCGCGTTAGCTGCGCTTGCTGTGTCGGCTAAGCGTCCCCAAACATCAAACTCCCAACTTAAATTCAAAGACAGTTTGTGACTGTTCTGAATCTGACTTGTTTTTTGTCTAGAGGCTTGAAAGTCTGTATTTAAAGAAGGTTGAAGGTATTGATCACTTTGAGCCGCTAATAGTTCAGCTTGCTTCAAGCGAAGTGCAGTTTTATGTAGGTCGTGGTTATTGGTGAGGGCTTCTTGAACCAGATCGGCTAGAGCTTGATTGTTGAACAGCGAGAGCAATTGTGTTGACATCGTAGTGTTTACGTATCGTTGAGAGCTTTCCCATTGCTCGGGAATCTGGGTTGTATTGTTCAAACTGGCTTGCGGCGTTGGTGATAGAGAAGCGCAACCCGTGAGATAGGTCAGACTACCCAGTAGTAATAACGCGGATAGGGGGCGGTGTGTGTTCATGCTGTCTTACTCTAAGGTATTTATCTATAGATATACCTAACAGCGAGTAAATTGGAGGTGAAATGAGTGTTTGGTTATTGATTAAAATTGGATATGGATATGGATATGGATATGGGCTAGTAAAGGGTTTATGAAAGAACTTCTGAAAACATAAAAGCCACTGAAATCAGTGGCTTTCTAGACTTGTCCGTTTTATCTAATCAGGCCATACATGGAAAGTGCTGACCTCATCCCCCTCGAATAGCAGGCTCTATTAAAAGAAAGGGGTGACATCAATTTCAGCCTTCGTAGGAGAAATTGCTTTTACAATCGTATGCCAGCTGTGTTTTAAATCCACATACTTGACGTCAATGAAACGTTTATTCTTTCGTGAATAGAAGCACTTAACGACAGGCTCAACAGGAGCATCATCATTCGATGACCATACAATTCCAAGATGGCCATTGCTCAGCTCAACGATGGCCCCAATAGGGAAAATACCAATGCAATTAATAAATTTGTACACCAATTGCCGGTCTAAGTGATTAGGTGTCATACCTAACATGATTTTAAACGCTTCCGCTGGGCTCATTCCACGTTTGTAGCAACGGTCAGCCGTTAATGCGTCATAGATATCGACGATACAAGCCATTCGGCCGTGCTGCGGGATTTGCTCGCCACTCAGTCCATTCGGGTAACCTGTACCATCTAACTTTTCATGGTGCATTAAACATACATCACGGCTAATTTGACTTAAGCCTTCTATTTTTTTAATGATAGGTTTAGCAAATACTTGGTGTTGCTTGATGTGAGCGAATTCCTCCTCGGTTAAACGAGAAGGCTTATGCAAAACGTTATCATCGATATGCACTTTACCGACATCATGAATAATCCCACCAATAGCCAATGGCTTTAATCGGTCTTTGCCAAAACCCAAATGCTTGCCAAAAGTGACCAAAAGTGACCAAAAGTGTGGCGACATTAACGGAATGTTCAAGCAAATAGGCATCTTTCTTACGTAATGCAGAAACACATTGCAAGGCATCTGAATTGATCAGTGCTGATTCAATCAGCTCATTCGCCCAACCATCCAGTTCATCCGCAACAAACGTATGCGAATCAAATGTTGCCGTAATAATTTTCTGAGCAAGACCACGCGCTTCTTGGATGATTCGCTCTGCATTTTTTTGTCTTACTTCTCGAGAGACCAATTTACTTGGAGAACTTTTACTGCTCTTTTGTTGTTCCTCACTCGTTTCATCATCAGGAACTGGATGAAATTTACAACCTTTAGCAGAGAGCTTCTTGTCAACCCAGACATACTTAATGCCTTTATTAACTAATGTATCAATTCCTTTTTTTGAAGACACGCGTCCAGCGTTAGATAAATAAACACGCTCACTTTTCTGAATTGATGTCACAAACATTCCCACAACCAATGTGTTTATGGAAATTTTTACTGAGTCTTTAAGGTCGAACTGCATTAAATTCAATTAAGTGTTGTCAAAAACAGTGTGATTCTAATCCAATTTCGCGACGAATCTAGTCAAATTGTTGATTTATTTACTCAAAACACCTGAAATTAATCGTGAAACACGTGAAATCAATAGCAAAACACATGAAATTAAAAACAAAAGGCCGAAATGTCACCGAGTTATGCTTCGATCTTAGCGATATTGTTTACACCGGTTAAGTGGCTGTGGTGTAGTAATAACCGTTCTTTTCTATCGAAGTGTCTATCTAAAGGGCTCTGTAGAAAGGTACTTTGTATTGTGGATGTGACTTAAGAGGTGAGGTAGGGAGCTTGCCACCTATTAATAAAAAGATAAAACGTTAGATATTAAAAAAGCCACTGAAATCAGTGGCTTTTTAGAGTCAACCCATATCAGAATGGATTAAAATTAGCTGATAAAAGTTGACGTACTCTTCGATTTCTAATCGATTTCTTTGTCTTTAGTCATAGATAAAAGCCAAAGAGATACGGCTGCAACACCTGCAAAGCCACCAAGAATGATAACTGGCATAGCGCTGTAACCTAGGATGTGCCAAATTACGTTCTCTAAAGTACTCATTCAATCGCTCCTTATTGCCAGCCTTCAACGCCGTGCATGTCTGGTAGTTTGTGTGCGATACCTTTGTGACAGTCTACACACGTTTTTTCACCAGAAGCTAGCGCTGTCGAGTGTTGTTTCGCACTACGAGGGCTCTGCTCTGAGAAGTCCATGTAATCGAACTGGTGACAGTTACGACACTCAAGTGAATCGTTCTTTTTCAATCGAGCCCATTCGCGTTCTGCTAAGTGAGCACGACGTGCTTTGAACTTTTCTTCAGTATTGATGGTTTTCGCAATAAAGTGTGCGTATAGCTCTTTAGAAGCCTGAACCTTACGAACAATTTTATCTGTCCACTCATGAGGTACGTGACAGTCTGAACAGATAGCACGAACACCAGAACGGTTAGAGTAGTGAATTGTTTCTTGGATTTCAGCAACGATAGGTGCGTGACAACCAGAACAGAACTCTTCCGTATTGGTTGCTTCCATACCCGTGTTGAATGCACCCCAGAACAAAAGACCACCCGAGAAACCCAAGAACAAAACAACGCCTACCGCTGCTTTACTTGGTGTCGCGAGTCTTTTCCAAAACGCTTTAAGTAATTTTATCATATATAGCCTCTCTTACAGTCCGGCTACGATTAACGCAGTGAATCTACAGGTTTGAACTCGTTCTCAACTAGCGGTTTAGCATTAGCTTGAGGTACGTGACACTGTAGACAGAAGTAACGACGAGGTGAAACATCAGCAAGTACCGCATCTTCGCGGTTCATGTAGTGAGTTACACTCACTTTAGTTGCACCCATTTCTTTTGCGTTTTTCCAGCTATGACAAGCAAGACACTTGTTAGCGTTAAGAGACACTTCATAGCTACGAATAGTATGAGGTACTAAGGGTGGTTGGTATACGTAGTCACTCTCAAGTACTTGGTCACGAGGAAACTTTTTGAAGTCATCTGCTGCGCGAGTTGCTTCAAGTTCACTTGCACCACGTAGAGATTCTACGCCACCAATGCCGCCTGGGTTATCCAGCTCAGCTTGAGCTTGAACTGCACCAGCTAGCAAAAGACCAGCTGATAGTAGGGCAGTAATCAGTTTTTTCATGGTTAATTTCTCCGCCTAAAGGCTAATTCTTTGAGTGGACTACTTCCTTCAAAAAGTGATGAAAAAAGTAGTCGCAATATTAAATACGTTAGATCTTGTATCTAGGTTCGAAAAGCGCTTGGCTCTTAAGAAACCTTGGTGATCTTAACTGGACACTTCTTGTAATCCGTCTGCTTAGACAGAGGATCCGTTGCATCCAAGATCAACTTGTTGATCAGAATTCTTGCATCAAAGAATGGTACGAATACCAAGCCTTGTGGTGGACGGTTACGACCACGAGTTTCAACACGAACGCGTACTTCACCACGTTTGTTTTCGATAAGAACTTCATCACCACGGCGAAGGCCACGAGCTTTAGCATCAGCAGGGTGGATGTAACAAAGTGCATCCGGTACTGCTTTGTAAAGTTCTGGTACACGACGAGTCATAGTACCTGTGTGCCAGTGCTCAAGAACACGACCTGTACATAGCCACATGTCGTATTCGTCGCTTGGTACTTCTGGTGGCGCTTCGTAAGGAGCATTGATGATAAGAGCTTTACCATCTGGCTTACCGTAGAAATCCCAACCAGAACCTTTCTTAGCGTATGGATCTGAACCTTCTTTAAAGCGCCACAGTGTTTCTTTACCGTCAACAACAGGCCAACGTAGGCCGCGGACTTTGTGGTAAGTGTCGTAAGGTGCTAAATCGTGACCGTGATCGCGACCAAAGGCTGCGTATTCTTCGAATAGACCTTTTTGAACGTAGAAACCTTGAGCTTGAGCATCGTCGTTAAGCTCTTGTGCTTCAGACAGTGGGAATGCATCAACGTTGCCGTTTTTGTACAGCACGTCGTACATCGTTTTACCACGATACTCAGGTGCTTTAGCTAGAAGCTCTTCGCCCCAAACTTCTTCAACAGTGAAGCGTTTAGAGAACTCCATGATTTGCCATAGGTCAGACTTTGCTTCACCTACGGTTTTAACTTGTTGGTACCATGCTTGTGTACGACGCTCAGCGTTACCGTAAGCACCTTCTTTTTCAATCCACATTGCTGTAGGAAGGATAAGGTCAGAAGCTTGCGCTGTTGCTGTTGGGTACGGGTCAGAACATACAATGAAGTTATCTGGGTTACGGTAACCTGGTAGACGTTCAGTGTTGATGTTTGGACCAGCTTGCATGTTGTTGTTACACATTACCCAGTACGCGTTGATCGTACCGTCTTTTAACGCACGGTCTTGAGCAACAGCGTGTTTACCCGGTTTAGGTGGGATAGTGCCTTCTGGAAGCTTCCAGATGTCTTCTGCAATCTTACGGTGTTTAGGGTTAGCAACAACCATATCTGCCGGTAGACGGTGAGAGAACGTACCTACTTCACGAGCTGTACCACACGCAGATGGTTGACCCGTTAGTGAGAATGGGCTGTTACCTGGGGTAGAAATCTTACCTGTAAGAAGGTGGATGTTGTACACAAGGCTGTTCATCCATACACCACGAGTATGTTGGTTCATACCCATAGTCCAAAGTGACATTACTTTGATGTTTGGATCTGCGTATTGCTTAGCCAGCTTGATAAGGTCATCTTGAGATACACCTGACATTTCAGATGCTTTTTCAACGGTGTATTCAGCAACAGAAGCTTTGTAGTCTTCGAAGCTGATATCAGTCATTTTACCTGAGTTAGGGTTCGCAGCGGCTTTCTGTAGTGGGTCATTGTCACGAAGGCCGTAACCGATGTCTGTTGTTGCTTGCTTGAAGTTCGTGTGTTTGTTCACGAATTCCCAGTTCACCGCATCGTTTTGAATGATGTAGTTAGCGATGAAGTTAGCAATCGCTAGATCTGATTGAGGTTCGAAGATGTAACCTGTGTCTGCAAGCTCGAAAGAACGGTGGTAGTAAGTAGACAGTACGTTTACTTTAACGTGTGGGTGGCTTAGACGACGGTCTGTAATACGAGTCCATAGTACTGGGTGCATTTCTGCCATGTTTGAACCCCATAGTACGAATGCATCTGCGTGTTCAAAGTCATCGTAACAACCCATTGGCTCATCGATACCGAAAGTACGCATGAATGCACCTACCGCAGATGCCATACAGTGACGAGCATTTGGATCGATGTTGTTTGAACGGAAGCCCGCTTTCATCAGCTTAACCGCTGCGTAGCCTTCCATTACTGTCCACTGGCCTGAACCGAACATACCAACGCCTGTTGGACCGTTCTTCTTCAGAGCGGCTTTCCATTTCTCAGCCATTACGTCGAAAGCTTTGTCCCAAGATACTGGTGCAAAATCACCATCTTTGTGGAACTCACCATCTTTCATACGAAGAAGAGGCTGTTCAAGACGGTCTTTACCGTACATGATTTTTGAAAGGAAGTAGCCTTTAATACAGTTAAGGCCTTTGTTTACAGGTGCTTCTGGGTCGCCTTGAGTCGCGACCACTTTACCGTTTTGAGTACCAACTAGTACCGAACAGCCCGTACCACAAAAACGACAAGGCGCTTTATCCCACGTGATTTTTGTTTGATCAGAGCTAGCAATCAGGTTGGTTGCTGTTGCTGGTAGAGTTACACCTGCAACGGCTGCCGCTGATGCAGCTGCGTTTGCTTTCACAAACGCGCGTCTTGTCATTTTCATACTTCACCCTCAAGTTGAGAATTGTTGCTTCCAGTTTCTAAATCCGTTTCGTCTAGTCCAGTCTCGATTTGGTGGTAAACCAAAGCTGTCCCTAAAACGTTCGTAATATTATTAATTTCTTCGATGGTGTCCGTAACAAAACCTTGGTTCTCGGTTTCTAGGACCACGATGATTTTGCCTTCAGGGCTACTGCCGTAGATTTCCGCATTATCGTATTGCTCGATTTGTGCTTTGATCTCGTCTAGATGCTCTGGGCTCACATGCACGACTAAACTTGATATATGCACTTCATTTAGTGCCATAAATTGCTCTCGTTATTTTTGTTTTATGCATTACTCACAAGAATAGCCGAAGTAGGGCAAACTGCTACGCAGGCTCCACAACCGCTACACTCATCTAACTCGATTTTTGGTAGAGCAACACTGCCTGCTCTAAGTTGAAATTGAATCGCCATAGGTTCACACATGTCACCACAGCTTCGGCATTCAACATTTTGTTGGGCCAAGCATTTATCAGAGATAGTTGCTTTTGCCAGCCAAGGCGTTTCTTCCTTGGGTTTAAAAATTGGCTCTGGACAAACGTCTGCACATTGATAACAGAATGTACATTCGTCTTTTGAGAAGTCGACAGTAGGAAAACCACCGTCGCCGACAATGATGATGTGTGTCTCGCAACTTTCGATGCATTTACCACAACGTGTACAATCATCTGCGAAGCTTTCTAGACTTTTAATCCAAGGCAATCGAATTTGGCTTGAATCTACTTTGCGCCTAGAGAATAGGCGGCGTCTCGATAGGTCTACCACTAAATGCCTACTAATGTTGCTAAGATGTTGTAATTGTAGATCATTGTTTCGTTAATATCTTGTCATTTATCCTCACAAGTAGTATAGTTTTAGAAATATTTGTATAAATACCCCTTAAGGGCTAAATAGGATCCTATATTGTCTTAGATCAATAAATTATGAAGCGTTTGGTCACATATTGAATGGAGCTCTGTTTTTTGATGTGTGACAATAGGTTCCCGACAGCCATTTTTATACCTTCAGGATATTAACTTTGCTTATTAAACCTGTTTCATCTGTGACGAGGACAATAGCTAAATCATTGCTATTTATATTGCTCCTTTCAGTTGCCACCACCGGTTTTGCTATTTTTACATTAGCGTCCAGCCTTAATGATGCCGAGGCGGTTAATGTGGCTGGCTCGATGCGCATGCAAAGCTACCGTTTAGCGCATGATATTCAAATAGAATCAGTGGATTACGATTCTCATATTCGTGAATTTGAAAGTTCCCTTTATTCCACATCGATGACTAATTTGGTGAGTTGGGAAGTGCCAACTGATATTACAAATGATTATTATTTAATAATTGGCCGTTGGCACGAATTGAAGCAGGTCTTAAATAGCGAAGATAGAAAACACTACCTGGTACTTGTTGAAAATTTTGTTATTGAAATCGACCGCTTTGTTTTTAAGTTACAAGAATTTTCAGAAAATAAATTAATTAAATTGGCATGGGCTGGTGGTATAGGTCTAGGTGGAATACTCGTCATATCTCTTTTTGTTGTTCATTTTGTACGTAAACAAGTTGTTAAGCCTCTACACGCTCTCGTTAGAGCTAGCCAGAGAATCAAAAATAGTGATTTCGAGGTTAAGTTAGAGGTTACCAACAATAATGAATTGGGCATTTTGACCAAAACATTTAACTCGATGGCGAAAGATTTAGGCGTGCTGTATCGAAACCTTGAAGATGTTGTCGATGCCAAGACGGTTGAGTTACAAAATGCTAACCAATCATTGCAAGCACTCTATTATTCTTCTCAAGAACTCACGGTAACGCGTGTTGCACCGGAAAATTTCCGAGCTATTTTGCAGCACTTGGTCAGTCTAGAAGGGATTGAATCGCTAAGGTTAGAAATCGTCGATAATTCGGGACGTTCTTTGATTATGGATGAAGGTTACGACCCGACTTGCGATTATGAAAAGTTTGAAATGAAACTGGATGATAACGAACTTGTTTTGGGTTATCTGTATTGCTCATATCATCACGGTCATTCAACTAAGACGCTAATTGAGAGTTTTATCCAACTGCTATCGAGAGCTATCTACTATAATCGTGCTCAAAAGAAAGCTGAGCAGCTTATTATTATGGAAGAGCGAGCGACGATTGCGCGTGAACTGCATGATTCATTGGCCCAATCGCTGTCGTATTTAAAAATCCAAGTGACATTGTTAAAGCGTGTTATTGGTAAACTTCCGGAGCACAAACATCGAGAGCAGTCAGAGCAGATAGCATCTGAGCTAGGGAATGGATTAGCGGGTGCTTATACTCAATTGAGAGAGCTACTCACCACATTTAGGTTATCCATCAAAGAGGGTAGCTTTGGAGATGCTTTGAGCACCATGCTAGAGCAACTCAGTGAAAGAACCGATGCGAAGATTAAATTAACTAATAACCTTTCATCGCTCGAGCTTGATGCACACAGTCAGGTTCACTTGCTTCAATTGATTCGTGAAGCAACAATAAACGCAATAAAACACGCCAATGCCGACTTGATAGATGTATGCTGTATCGATGAGGACGGACAAGTATTAGTCGTGATTAAAGATAATGGAGAAGGCTTTGACCCAAGTAGTTCGAAGATGAACCACTACGGAATGAGTATTATGCAGGAGCGTGCGGCAAGACTGAATGGTGACTTAACGATTGAAGCGGCTCAAGGTGAGGGCTGTACAGTCATATTGAAATATAAAAGTTTAAAGGAAGTTAAAGTTGACGATTTGTAAAGTAATGTTGGTTGATGATCATCCATTGATGCGCAGAGGTATAAGCCAATTACTGAGCTTTGAAGATGAATTTGAAGTGATTGCAGAAGCAAGTAACGGTACAGAAGCGGTCGCACTTGCCCATGAAGAAGAACCTGATTTGATCCTATTGGATCTGAATATGAAAGGCATGTCTGGGCTAGATACCCTAAAAGCACTTCGAACTGATGGTTCAAGCGCTAACATCGTTATTTTAACGGTTTCTGATAGCCCTGCGGATATCGAAGCGATTGTTAAAGCGGGCGCTGATGGTTACTTACTGAAAGATACTGAACCCGATGAGCTGATTGAACTGCTTAAGCAAGCACATAGCGGCGATAAGGCATACAGCAGTGTGGTAGCTCGCTATTTGAATGATGCTGAGAGCCGCAACGACATCTTCGACCAACTGACTGAACGTGAAATGCAAATTCTTCAAGAAGTCGCGAAAGGTTACCGTAACAAGCAGATCGCCGATCACCTGTTTATTTCTGAATCGACAGTTAAGGTACATATGAAGAGTTTGTTGAAAAAGCTGCAAGTGCCTTCTCGTACCGCAGCAACCGTTCTTTATTTAGAACGTTATGGTGACATGAAGTAGGGCTTGTTCTTTTTAAGTAATACTATTTAAAGCTGTGCTGTTTCAATCCCTTGTGCATTTTTAGTGTCATGCTCCAATAGATAGAGTTTTGAATTCTCTAATTAATATGACGCAAAAAAGGCGCTGAACTTATTAAGTTCAGCGCCTTTTTGTTAGGGCATTTTATATCGGCATCTCTATCTTAGCTTGTATCAGTCTAGATAGAGTGTTTCTTTAAGTTAAGCTGCCATTGGAACCAATACCAGCGTACCAAAGATAACCGTGATAAGACCACAGATTACTGGAACAGAAGTACGTTTTACAACTTCAAACGGGCTGATTTTACCCATACCCGATGTCGCAACAATTACGCCAGATACTGGAGAAATGGTACGGCCTAGGTTAGATGCTTGAAGCATAGGGATGATTAGGAACGCTGGGTTCAAGCCCATTTTCGCCGCTAGTGATGGAGCCAGTTCTACGAATGCATAGAAAGGCGCGTTACCAGAACCTGTCGCGATAGCTGCAGCAACCGTTAAACCTGTTAGGATAAGCATTAATGCGATACCGCCTGCGCCTGCCGATTCAGCAAGACCGATTAGGTTATCAATTGCACCGATAGACATTAGACCTTGAGCAAATACGCCCGCCGCAACCAACAACATTACTACGCCTTTGAACGCGTCAGCCATGCCTTGGTAGCAAGAATCTAAGTCTTCTAATGTTTTCTCGCCGTCAAACTTCTTAACAACGTAATCGATAACTGCACCCACGAAGATAGAACCTACGACAATGGTGTAGATATCAAGTGAAAGCCCTGGAATCGTACGACCGTTGAATAGGAAAACACCGATGATAGGTAGGAATGGCAGTGCCGCGTAGAAAGCCGGTGCTGTTGTTTCGATTTCAGATACGTCTACTTTTTCCATTGGCGTGTTTTCTTTCTTATCTAGATATTTGTTCCAGAAGAAAGCCGCGCCAGCCATCACGATGATTGCACAGATAGAAACAGGCAATACTGTTTGAACAGCAAACACATCAAGAGACATGCCTGATTTTTCAGCTGCGATAACCACATCACCAGAGGTTGGTGAAAGAATGATTGCTGCAGGTGATGCACAAACGGCAACCGCTGCTGGGCGTGAAATACCCATCGCCGTCATCATTGGGAATAGTGTCGCCATCAGTAACACACCAAGGCCTGTTGCAGAACTTACTGCTAGAGACATTAGACACGCTACGATGTAAGCCGCAACAAGAAGTACATAGGGAGATTTAATAGCAGCAAGCGGTTTAGAGAACTGTTTCACTACTACGTTGTTAGCACCAATGTGCGTCATGTAAGAAGCAAAACCACAAAGAAGCATGATTTGCATGCCCAGGCCGCCCCCACGGTACTGAAGCATGTACTTAACAAATTCTAGTGAGTCGGTAACCATGTTACCTGTTGATGCGACTTTAGCTGGTAAGACTGTGTGACCAATAAGGCCGGTAATAAGAAGTAGGGCAAGGCCAGCAGTTAGTAACACGCCCGCTGCTTTATAGCCTTTTACAATAAAGTAACCAACAGCAATGGTAATCACTAATCCGATCAAGAGCTCTAACATAGAAATCTCCACAAAGTTTAAAAAATATAAGAAAGTGTTTCAGAATATGACAATGAATGTACAGAAAACTACACTGTGGCACGAGGCAAACTTGAGTTTGGTATGATCTAAGACAAACATTTTTTTCGATGTTAATTGTGGTTATAAATCGTGATTAACTACTGTTGTTTGGATGTTAATAAACAAATTTCGCAGCTTGCTAGAATATAACTTGGATCACCTTTGCTTGTTTTAGTTGCATATGAAGGGGTGTTTTATAAATCGTGAGTGGTTTTTGTGCGTTGAAAGGAAGCTTATAATGAAATGGGTGTTTACCTGAGAAAGGCGGTGAGAGAGGCGGCTTTTTTATAAGTAGAATGAGCAGATATAAGTGTGTAGAAAAGACAAACCCTGCGTTGAGAGCAGGGTTTTTATTGAATCAGTGCTGAGTGACTGCTTAAGCAATGTGCGTCATTTTGTTAAGCTCAAAAGTTTCTATACAACCTTCAGTTGCAGCCATGTACTGAGCGATGTGTTGGCTCGCTAAGTGTTTCTCTAGATGAGCTTCAGACTCCCAGTTCTCATGAAAAACGAAGTGAGCAGGGTTACTGTTATCTTGGTGCAGGTCGTAGTTAATACAACCGTCTTCAACACGGGTTTTATCGATCAATTTAATCATCTCTGCTTTAACAAGCTCGGTTTTGTCTTCTTTAGAGACGATAGTTGCAATAATAGTCAGTTTGCTCATTTTTAATTCCTTAGGTCTAAACTCAGTAAGTTAAAGTAATATAAGTATAAATTCAGATTGAAGAAAGAGTTCTGGAATCCAATAACTATGGTTCTTGAAGTCCACAATTTAGACTTGAGAGTCTTTGGCTAATGGCTAATGGCTAATGGCTAATGGCTAATGGCTAATGGCAAATAGGTTACGCTCATAAAAAAGCCCTCATAGAAATATGAGGGCTTCAAATAAGAGTTAAGCAGTGTCGTTACTGGTACATTAAGCGGACTACTCAGCCTTAAGTATATTGTTCTACCTTAAGCATACTGTTCCACAGTCATTGCCCAATTTTTTTTCTGTTGCTCAAAATTCATTTTGATTTGTTGGTAACGAACTTTAAGTAGAGAGTGTTCGTACTTCTTCACAACATCTTCGCGTTTGCTTTCAAGTAGCTGCTTTTTGACTTCGTAATACTCGTTCATGTTTGACACTAGAGCATCGAATTCTTGCTGAAGTTTGTCCGCGATTTGTTGTTTGTCGGCACGATGCATGATCTTTTGCTGCGTGCGTTGAAGTAACATTGATGCTTCTGCTTTTTCGATACGAGCTTGAGGGGTTTTCTTAAGCTTGCTTGCCAATCCCATCAAAGAAGCACTCTTGATCAACCATTTTGTAGGATCGTATTGCCACCAGTAGATGCCGTTGCGGTAATCGTTCTCAAAGATGTGGTGGAAGTTGTGGTAGCCTTCGCCAAAAGTTAGAACCGCTAACACACCGTTATCACGGGCCGTGTTTTTGTCGGTAAAAGGTTGACTACCCCAGATGTGAGCAAGAGAGTTAATGAAGAATGTCGTGTGATGGTTAAGCACCAAACGAACAGCACCTACGATTAACAACATGCCAAGTACGTCACCGTAAATAACGCCTAAAGTGATAGGAACACCGAAGTTCATTAGCAATGCCAACAGAACATAGTGCTTGTGCTGCCACATAACAATTTTGTCTTTCTTTAAATCTCGACAATTTTCATAATTTTCATACATCGAGGTGCTGTAGTTACGAATCATCCACCCGATGTGAGAATACCAAAAACCACGTTTTGCTGAGTATGGGTCTTTGTCGTTGTTATCTACATGCTTGTGGTGCACACGGTGATCAGAAGACCAGTGTAACGCGCTGTTCTGCAGAGCAAATGCGCCACCTAATGCAAATAAAAATCTTAGGCTTGAATGCGCTTCAAACGCTTTGTGTGACCATAAGCGGTGATAACCCGTTGTGATTGAAAGGTTACAGAACGTAAAACAGATTGCTAGCCATATCCAGTGCTCCATACCATAGCCAAAAAAGTAGCCATAAACGGGAGCCGCAACAACAGCAAGCAGCATACTAAAAGAGAATACAAAAATATTGAGCCAGATTAATGGCGGCTTTTTTGTAGATTGTTTGTCGGCACTATTCATTAGCAAATTTCCATTGAGCTTACATCTGTGCGCTAGAATATCAGCGTGCACGTGTAAGTCAATATTGAAAGTGTAAACGTGTATTAGTATGTTTTGCTTAAATATTGTATAAAGGTAGTGTGAAATGTAGTAGCAAGTCATAAATGGAAGTACTAAGGGCTAATAAATGGAAATTAAGGTAGCTGAATATAAAGATTATGAGCGGATTGCCCAATTACACGCGGATAGCTGGAAGCTATATTATCGTGGCATTCTTGCTGATGATTACTTAGAAAATGATGTTTTGGAGGACAGATCTGTTATTTGGCAGACTCGTTTGATTAATCCTCCTTTTAACCAACATGTTTTATTGCTTGAAGAGGGTGGTTTACTGGTTGGTTTCGTCTGCGCGTTTGGTAATCACAACTTTGAGCGTGGCACGTTCATTGATGCATTACACGTAGACAATAATTATCGCGGTAGAGGTGTCGGTAAGCGTCTATTGTCTGAATTATCGAAGTGGTTGCAGCAATACTATTCGGATTCAGGTCTGTACCTAGAGGTGATGTCTGAAAATCACCAAGCCATTGCTTTTTATCAAGCGATTGGTGGTAAAGAAGAGCTAGAGCAAGTTTGGAATGCACCATGTGGAAGTCAAGTGAATGAGAAGGTGATCTCTTGGAGCTCTCCCGTTGAACTTGAACAGAAAACAGCAAGCATTGTGTATTCTTAGTCACTTCAAGTTGAATAATGGTTCCTTGCTCAACAGCGACCTCTTACTGAAGTTGCTTTAAAGCAGAAGAACAAACTAAAAAGCCCCGAGCATTAAATTGTTCGGGGCTTTTTTGATTAGAGTAGACGCTTCAATTATTTGGCGTTTAGTCGCACCATGTAATTTTTTTCATAAAACGAAGAGAGATTAACGCTTGTTCTTCAAGTAACGTTTACGACGCTCTTCTTTTTTCTTAATCTGTTGTTCGGCTTTCAGCGCAGCCGCTTCTTCAACTTCGATCAACTCTTGTGTGATCATTTCTGGTAGCTCTAACGTTACTTTACCTAAAGTACCATTACGCAGTTCATGAAGTAGGATTTCCGAACATTTGTGAATGTCTATATGACCACCAGCACGAAGTGCGCCACGCTTACGACCAATCGCTTCCATCAATTCGATGTCAGACTCTGGAAGCTCTTCAATTTGGTAGCGTTCTTGCAAAAGATTAGGGTATTGCTTTGCAAGGTACTCGACTGTGTAGAATGCCACTTCATCGTATTCCATTGCCGTATCTTTTACAGCGCCTGTTGCAGCCAAGCGGAAGCCACTGTGTGGGTTTTCTACTTTAGGCCATAGGATTCCAGGAGTATCTGAAAGGATCACGCCATTTTGTAGATTGATACGTTGTTGACGACGAGTTACCGCAGGTTGGTTACCAGTAACCGCGATCGTACGTCCCGCTAAACAGTTGATGATGGTCGATTTACCCACGTTCGGGATGCCCATGATCATTGTACGAATGTTCTTACCCATCTGTTCACGGTGCGGTGCTAACTTACGCACGAGCTCCATAACGTGGTTAACTTCTTCTTTAGCGCTAGTAGTAATCGCAATCGCTTTAACGCCTTGCTCTTTCTCGAAGTGCTCAATCCAACGCTCAGTAAGCTCAGGATCCGCAAGATCGCGCTTGTTCAACACTTTTACACAAGGCTTATCGCCGCGCAGTGAAGAGATCATTGGGTTTTCACTACTGAACGGGATACGAGCGTCCAGTACTTCGATGATCACATCAACCTGTGGGATAACTTCTTCGATTTCTTTACGGGCTTTATGCATGTGACCCGGAAACCATTGAATAGACATAGAGATAAACCTTGATAAATATATTTGCTGCACATTGTAAGGGTTCGCTAGGGCGTGTAAAGCGCTATATCGCCTAGAAACACAAGAGTCAACCACCTTAGGCTAAACGATTGGAGTTCTATTTTGAAAAATTCACTAGTACATTTTGATTTTGAAACGCATGACTGTTTTTCTATTCCCGCTAATCTGAGATTAAGCCTGATACCTAAAATTATCATCAAGTGGGTGTGTTTTGTGATACTAATTTGATTTAGATTTAGTTGAGAGTTTACGAATTGATGAGTAGTTTAATATTTGATTATAAGGACATTTTTATAAACCAGTCATGCATTAACCTCCGATTAAGACCGTTGGTATTCCCATAATAATTGTGCCAACATGTACGGTAAGATCACCCATTCTGGCAGCGGGCTTATTATTGACTAACACTGTCGCACTACCTTTTACCACACCGTCTGGTGGGCCTACACAAATACATATTTTCCCCAGCGTTGCTGCTGGAAAATTACCTATCAATACCGTTGTGGACAATGGGAGTAACGGTCCACTTACATGAGGAGTAGGGACAAGGTCAGGGGTCTGCATTGGGCGCATATGCATGTCAGTGGCTCTTACAGCAGGTAGCATTTAGGACTCCAATACTTGCTTTCCGGTATTGGATCTATTACCACCTTGGACAATGTTTAGACCCATTTCGATAAATAGCTCGTAACGTTGTTTTGCTTGTTCACCTTCAGGTAAAACAGCTGTAAGGTTGATACTGCCCGCAGCGGCTTGAGCATACAAATATTGTGGCGGGGGAACGATTGGATCAGACGGAGCCGTCATGCTACCACCCCTCCCCAAAGCAGCTTGGGCTGCCCACTTGCGCTTGCGTCAAGTCCGGCCTTGATAGCACTATTTCCTGCTTGAGGGCTATTTGTTTCATCGGGAACATGAACCCAAACTTTTGCTGACTGAATCGCTTCATTCTCAACTGAGTTCCAATCCAATTTAGCTTACGCGCAGCATGTTGCCCACCATACCGACTCTCGGACAGGTAATGCATGGACAAGATACGTGACGGCATCAGGTAATAGCTCTTGTATCACTAACATTCATTGTAAACTGCCTTGAGAACAATGTAAGGGCTCTAATCTTATTTTTGAACTGAATGTCGATTGTTTTGGTTTTCCAGATAACGAGTATATCAAAATGGAAGCCGATCCAATGTGGATCTAAATTGAAAATCTTTGATGATCTTACAGCGACTTTGAAAGTAACGGTTGTATTGGCTAAATCATTAAATAGCTTGATTATTTAAGGCTTGAGTTAGAGGCAGCCACTTATCCCCTTAATTGGTTGATAATTGTTCAGTGTTTGATTGCTTTATATAAGAAAATATTAATAGCCACACTAGTGTGAAGCAAAATCATAGTGATTATTTTTACGTCGGGGCGCTCGATAAAGAGGGGAAAGAGACAGAAGGTTACTGTGTAAACCTTTAGTCTGCCCGATAGTTATCGGGCAGGTAATTAGTTTAAACTATTAAAAAAAGCCTAAAGGATCAACACTATGGCTTACAATAATATTTTTAGTGTTTTGGTAGTGATCTAACATCATTTTGTGTGTTTCTCTACCAATGCCGGATTTCTTATAGCCACCGAACGCAGCGTGGGCAGGGTATGCATGGTAACAGTTAACCCAAATCCGTCCTGCTTGGATGTTTTTCGCCATATGTGCAATTAGATTGTTGTCGCGTGTCCATACACCTGCACCTAAACCATATTCAGTGTCGTTGGCGATCGCAAGTGCTTCTTCATAATCTTTAAATGTCGTAACAGCAACGACTGGACCAAAGATTTCTTCTTGGAAAATACGCATTTCGTTAGTTCCTTTGAAGAGAGTAGGTTCTACAAAGTAACCATTCTTATCATAGCTCTTACCGCCAGCAAGTAACTCTGCTCCTTCTTCATGGCCAAGGGCTATATATTGACGAATTTTATCAAATTGCTCTCGTGAAACTTGTGAGCCGACTTGTGTATCGGTATCCAACGGGTTCCCTTGCTGAATTGTTTTCATACGAGCCTGTAAGCGCGAAATGAAGCGGTCATAAATTGATTCCTGAATCAAAACTCTAGAAGGGCATGTGCATACTTCGCCTTGATTGAAGAAAGCCAGTAATACGCCTTCTATACATTTATCGAGGTAATTATCTTCGTGATCAAATATATCGGCCATAAAAATATTTGGAGACTTACCACCTAGTTCGACAGTTGATGGAATTAGGTTATCGGCTGCGCACTTAAGGATGTGTTGCCCAACCTCCGTAGAGCCGGTAAATGCAATTTTAGCAATTTTCTTATGTGTAGCGAGTGCTTGACCTGCCTCGGAGCCATAACCATTTACGACATTGATCACACCGGCAGGAACTAGATCCTCAATGAGTTCCATTAGTACTAAGATCGACGCTGGAGTTTGTTCCGCTGGTTTCAATACAACACAACAGCCTGCGGCTAGCGCTGGTGCTAATTTCCAAGCAGCCATCAATAGTGGGAAGTTCCATGGAATAATTTGTCCTACCACACCAACAGGTTCTGGGAAATGGTATGTTATTGTCTGTGAATCCAGTTCTGCAGCTGAGCCCTCTTGTGCTCGAATGCACCCAGCAAAGTAACGGAAATGGTCGACAACTAGAGGAATATCAGCGGCGAGAGTCTCACGAATAGGTTTCCCGTTATCCCATGTTTCTGTAATAGCAAGCATCTCAAGATTTTGTTCAATACGGTCAGCTATTTTTAACAGTATGTTTGAGCGTTCTGTACTAGATGTTGACGCCCAGTCATTTTTTGCACTGTGTGCGAAATCAACTGCTAAGTCGATATCTTCTTTAGTAGACGCCGGAACTTCACAAATTACGGAATGGTTTACTGGTGAGGTGTTCGTAAAATATTTCCCTTGTTTTGGTGCAATCCATGCTCCGCCAATGAAGTTTTGATATTGTGGCTTGAAATCAACAAGTGAGTTTTCAGTTCCTGGTTGTGCATATAACATTTTCGGTTCCTTTTTAAGTTTCGATTTTGTGCATTATTATCCATTTGCATACTAGAAATAAAATAGGCAATGTTGTCCATATACTCAGCCATTTTATTAATAACCTTTTTATATCAATGGTTTATTTTTTATGATTTGATGTAAAGTCTCGAACCCAAAGGGAATATGTCTTTTTTATAATGCCAACAATTGTGAGAATGAAATCCCCGTTGTTCTTAATAGAGAGTCTTTGTTTCTAATGCATAGCGACCAAATAGGACATATATGCCATATGTTCTGGACGTAATTGCGACATTTTTTTTTAACATTCTGATATCTATGATATTTCACTTATTGATGCAATTGGTTTCATTGTTTGTTTTTAAACATATATCGTTAACATATAAGGGTAAGGTCAATAAGTCAGAGGAATGCAAAAGTGTATCAAGAAGTGAGTCAATTACTCGATGACATCGGGTATGCATTTGATAAACATGAGCTGAAAATATGTACTATAAGAGCTCAAAAAAATAAAGTTATTAAAGCAATGATTGTTAAAGCAAAAGAACTAAAGTTCGACATTTCAACTAATCTAGCGAAGAGCGTTTTATCGGCAATAGTCAGCCAAGAAGAAATTACTGAGTATCAAGCCATTGATACATTAACTAAATATGTACTTTTTGATAGTAAAGAACAAAAAGAAATGAGAGAAAATCTTTTTCTTGCTGCGATGAGAGAAAGCGAAGAATTTCACATTGTTATGTTACTTAATGGAGAGGGAGCAAATCGTGTTGTCTGAAGAAATACTTTATGAAAGAACTAAAGAAGCGCTGCGATGTGCACGTCTACTTGAGCTTGATACAACAAAACAATTTATTAAAACATGTTTAAGTGCTTGTATAGCTGATAAGCGTATTCATATTAACAATATTGGTGAGGTTTTAAGTCATTCAATTGCTTATCCGAGCAAATTATTAGCAGGAGCATATGAAACTAGTGAACTTCATCAATCGATCACTCCTGTCCTAGAGGAGCTCTCTCTATAGAGTTTACTTTTTGATAAAGGTGATTCCCCTTAGGTGTATCGACTTAGTATTTTAGCCTCCGATCTGACAGTCACTAGTTTTTGATTCGTGTTTGTCAGATTGTGTCTAGGATAGCTTATTTTTCAAGTTTACACCCAGCCTACCTATGTATTAGTCTAACCTAATTGGAGATCACTACTTTTTCGAATTTCCTGTCAACCGCACATTCTATTGACCTAGGTAATTCCTAGCCTACTTTTACTTGACTCCACCAGACCGTGATAGGTTTGACTTGATTCTCCGTTCGGCCTAAATCAATAGCTATGAGCTATTTGATGACGAGCTGAATGAGGAACTGATTGTTTCTTTCTTTGTGTGTTCTATCGAGTCATTCACTCAATCGTTGGTGAATAAATACAATGTAGTCTCACGTGTCGCAGTTACTAACGTATAAGCAACGTAGGTAATTTCTGACCTGTAGGTTCTACGATTTAAAACGCTTTTGTCTATGACTAGTCGCAATAGCTGTTGAATAATCCACTTAGTTGGTTTTTAATCCCAAGTTTTATCTGCAATTGATTTGGCTTTCCTCGTCTTCAACCCCGAAATTTTTACTATTCAAAACATTGGTTCTGTGGGCATTCTTTTTAAGTTCTTTATACTCGTTGACTACCTAAGCCTAACGTAAAAGAAATCGAGGGCTTGTTTGGTCATAAATCCAGTAAATGACGGGATGTTCAAGACGGCGCTGTTAGGTTGCTTAACAAGGAGGGTAAACTATTATTTACTGGAGAAAACAAATGTAGTTAGGGTTAAAAGGCATAAGCGGTCGCAGAGTTTATGATTCAACGGTTGGATTACTACGGAACATGTAGTCAATGAAGTCTTTAAACTAAGTGTTATTCGTTGAACGTTCACATATTATTAGTATGGAAATACGAGAGTTACCTGTTATTTTCTTTGAGTCCGAATTAAGCATCTATCTTAATTGAAATGGGTAACTCTCTTGATCTAAACTTGTGGTTTAGGTTTAGCCAAAAACTATGATAGTTAAATTTCGCAAACCTGTGTCATCTTTCGATACTCTGTTGGTGTCATTTCGTAAAATTTTTTAAACAACGAGCGGAAGTGGTTGGTGTCATTGTAGCCAACTTGTTGGGATATCTGTTCAATATTCAAACTTGTAGTATCTAATTTTTCTCTAGCTAACGCTACTCGAATGCGTTGTATGTAATTCATTGGCGATTCTCCGGTCGCTGCTTTGAAGCGACGCTTCATTTGTCTTTCGCTCAAAAAACTTTTTTCTGCACACATAGCCACAGATAACCTACCGGGGTCTTCATTATGCATATACTCTTGCAATCGGTTAATCAAACCATCGCTATGTTGATGGTATTGAGCAAAATTCGTTAAACAAATTCGTTTTATTTTCGAAATGTCACCGCCTAAATATTGTTCGCATTTTATTCTTTGTCTTGTACCTAATAGAGCATCGATTAACATTATTGTTGCGGAAAAGTATTCTTTAATACCTGAGGTGCAAATATATTTGCCTTCATGAGTTATTTTCAAATGTGGTTTAAATTTCACTTGAGGGAATTGTTCGCGGAAGCGTTCAGCATATACCCAATGTGTGGTTGCGCTTCGTTTGTTTAAAACACCAAGCTCAGCTAAAAGAAATGCTCCTGTACATAAAGAGAGAACAAATTCGCACTGGATGATTTGTTTTTTCAACCAACACTTAACATCTTCGAGTAAAAAATAAGATTCATTGCTTACGTCACCACATGCTCCTATTAATAAAATGTCTGTATGTTCAACAGATTCCCAATGTGTGTAACAGTTGATAGTAAGTCCGCCCAGAAATTGCGTCGGGCCTCCTGTGACGGATACATAGCTAACTAGGGGAGCAGGAAATCCCGCTTGTATTAAGGCAATTGTAAGCATTTCCACTGGTCCCGAAATCGCTGTAATTGGGCTTCCTTCCAATAAAAGTGCGGTGATCTTTAAGGGTTCTCTTTTATTGATCATAAATACTGTATTTCTCTTAGATGTCCTATTTGCTAACACTATGTCCTAATGGGGGGGGGCAAGACTAATAAACAAATCTGAAAAGTGGAATACGTATTATTGATTGTAATGTAAGCGCTTGTTTTTAAGTGTATGATAATTATAGGTTATATTATCAATATTTTCAGTTATAACCAAATCTGTTGATTAAGTTAGGGTAATAACTCTATTTATTTGGTTAATCTGCGGTGATACATTGAACACTACTGGTTAATAAACTTGAATAACAAAATGTATACCTGTCTTGATACAAAGTCTGAAAAAATTGTTCTGATGAGCCTTCCATCAAATGGGCCTCTACTAAGTCTGGTTCAACCGAAGACGTGTAGTTTTCACTTCGTAAGGCATTAGCTGTAGAAAAGAGGTTTTCTCCAAAAAAATTAACTGAGTAGTAGATATTCAGTGCTTTGGTTTCGCCTTCAGACAATATACTCGAATGTACGTCGTGAATCCCTCCAAATTTATGATCAACGGTAATAACCTCTTTGAACGAGTCGACCTCAAAGTCTGTGTACGTACGACCACGCGAGAACAGCATGGTATTCTCACGACCTACAAGAAATGGAGGGTTATTTAGGTTGTTCATCCATGAAATAACGGTCATAAACAATGTATTCGCGAGCACCAGTAATATAATGATTTTATTGACATTGCTCATTAATTACCTCTTTCATTTGTTCTACTGAATACTTTTGGGAGAAACTCATATTCATAGTATTGCGCATGTGTGATCTGTTTAATTGATAGGTGCAGGATATATAAAATGTTTCAGGGTTGTCGGATAGGTATAACATACGCAAATTGTTTGTGTACTTTCCTTTGAACGCTTTGAAGTGATCTTCTCCATTTTGATTGTTAGTAAAAAAGTATGTTACCCCTAAGTAATCTCGTTGCCCCCACTCTATACGCTCTGTTGTACTATTGTAATATATTAGTTGTGTTAACCAGCTAATACTAAGCAATAACAGACATGACAGAACCAACAAGGTAAAGTTTTGAAAGTGTTTTAAAAAAAATACTTGTTCTTTAACCTCTATCTTAAGAAGTTCTTGGGTTGTAGTTGGACCATCAGTTGATTGGTTATTTTGTGTGTTGATAATTGGTATCTCAATTTCTACAAGATCTTCCACAAGACTGTAGCCATGTTTTGGGACGGTTTTTATTATATTTTGCTCACGACCGTTATCACCTAAAGCTATTCGAAGGTGGGCTATGGACTGTGTCAAACTGGCTTTGGAGACGACTCGGCCTGGCCAAGCCGCATTTGTCAAAGCGCTCTTAGAAACGGTTCGTCCTTTATGTTTACACAAGGTCTCTAGGATTTTGCAATCTGTAGAGTGCAATTTTTTACTTGTCCCATCATTTTTGTTGGTTAGCTGCCGCCTAAGTGTTGGATTCAATATCCATATATTGCTACTTTTTTTTGTCATTAATATCAACTATTTATTCTTACTTGTGTCTATATCTACACATTGAACTGAACTGTTCGATAATTGCACATAGCAATATTGATGTGAGTTGTCCACTAAAACTTGAAAGTTTTCTTCGTTCCCATCGAAAAGAACATGTTGCTCCGGTAAATCAAAATATTTTGTTTCTCGTGCGTCTATTAGTTTGTTGATGTATTTTATTGAGTAAACGCTTTTGGGCCAGAAAGTGATAAGAAACTGCGTATTCGTATTCTCCCCACTATCAAAGTGAATTGATGTAAGTAAAAGGAAGCGATTCCATAAATAAGGCTTCAATTGATAATCAATCGTTCTAGATTTTCTGTCTTCACTTTTTTCACCGTAAGTCAAAATTGTTTTACTGATTTTTGTGTTAGGGTTTTGAGTGAAAGTCGGTACAAACGAATTATTTAGGATGACTTGTATAGGTAACAAGGCAAGCAATATCATTACAACAAGCAAGAAATATTTATTGGCATTCATGTACAATGTCATTAACAACCTTCGCTATGGGTCTTTTGATATCAACGGAGAAATTAACGCTTTGGCTAGCAGAAGTTGAGTTTTCCTTATAGATACAACTAACATAAATCCTTGTTCTGTTAGACGTTATATAAAAATTTGAGTTATTCAATTCAGGTAAGCTCACAAGTCGATCTAAGAGGGATTTACTCTGGGGGTCATTACTTTCGATTGTAAATGTGTTGGTCTTGTCGTTCACTTTAGACATGTTCAATCGATGGGTAGGTTGTGAAGGGACAAATATAAACCAAAACAGTAACAAGTTTACGCTGACCAATGAAAGCAATATTAAAGTCTGTGAAAAGTAACTGAGATTGAATAATCGTAACTTTGCTGGGAACTTAGGTTGAGGCTGGATTTGGTTAACTGAAACTAGAGTTATTGTATTTTTTGTGAGAAAGTAACCAACTTTAGGAGCTGTTCGAATGATACATTGAGTTTGCACGGTATCATGCAAAGCTAGACGTAGCGAAGCAATAGCGTGTGTAATGCTAGCATCTGAAACAAATTTTCCTCGCCAAATCTTGTTATGAATTTCTGCTTTAGTTACGATGCGATGATTATTTGATAGCAATAGCAGGAGCAATTGGCTTTCTGTATTAGTGAGTCTCTTTTCTTCACCTGATATTCGATTTCGAAGTTGAGAGTGTGCTTGAGGTCTGAAGTCCCACATAGATTATTTACATTACCTATACTTGGTTTCGTCGAAAGTGAAGAGGACATAAATTTATCAAATTAATCAGCAGACAACAACAAAGAATTAGTTTTAAAGGTTGAACAATTAGGTTCATATTTGTTGTTTCATTGAAAAATATGACCTTGTCATACATTTAACTTGTCTAAGTGACTTTTTACGATCTAAAGCATGACAAGAACATGTTATGCCTTCTACATACGTCAAATTCTATTTTAGATGTGCCAAAAAAATGAGTAGTATAACTATTTTGATAGAGAGACTAGTGGCATATTGTACCTTGAGTTATTTATATATTGTTCTATTGTGAGTTCTGATACTGAAGTTTCAGATTCTAAAATACCTCCAATATAAATAGTTCCTAGCAGTATTGAAATTAATAGGGTTATTAGGGTTTTGGTCATAAATGTTTAAATTGGAATATAAGAGGACTTTACCTCTTATATTCCATAAGATCCTAACGATTTTCTAAAGCAAAATTTATTGCATGCTTTAAACTTGGAATAGTTGTAAGTTCTGGTACTCGTTGTGTGAAAATGACTTGGTTGTTTACATCTACAACAATAATACTTCGACTAAGTAACCCTAACTGCTTGATTTGAGTTCCGGTATTGAGACCAAATCGATGTTCTGAAGAGTCAGAAAGATAGGTCACTCCTTTTAGAGAATGTTGTTTGATGAACCGCTGTTGAGCAAAAGCAGTATCGGCACTCACGGCATAAAATTCAATGTCCTGGAGTTTCTGCTTGTTACTCTTTATGTATTGAGAAAGCTCTATAGCTTGTTGAACACAGACGGGCGTGTCAACGGACGTTAGTATGCTATATACTTTTATCGATTGATTTTTCGCACTAGTATCATAATGCTCTAATCCTGAAGTTAGCAACTTAGCCGAAGGCATCAAATCACCCACTTTTAATGGATTACCAACCAGGTCAAACTTTGTAGTCTTCTCAAGTGTGACTACTTGACTTTCTCCGAACCCAGCATCTTCTTTAGTTGTTTCAAATTTTGCGAAGGTGTTTATTGAATAAATGGCAGTAGCAACAATAAGTAATCTACGCATGATCATAATAAAGCCGTTAGTGCAGATTTGTAGTTAGGCTCTGTAGTGATCTCAGAAACCAGTTCACAATATTTTACAACTCCCTCTTGATCGATAACGACAACGGCTCTCGCCGATAGCCCTTTGAGAGCACCTTCATTTAAGTTTACACCGTAGTTTTCAGTAAATGACGATTCTCTGAAGAAAGACGCTGTTATTACATTGTCAATCCCTTCTGCACCGCAAAAACGGTTCATGGCAAATGGCAAATCAGCAGAAATACATATCACTACAGTGTTATTTAAATCAGCGGCGTTTTTATTAAATGTACGAACGCTTGCAGCACAAATAGGTGTGTCAATGCTAGGGAAAATGTTTAGTAAGACATTTTTTCCTTTTAAACTATCTAAGGTTAAATTATTTAACTCTTTGTCGCAGAGGGTGAATTTTGGTGCTAATTGATTAAGCTTAGGAAGTTTACCTGATATTGAAACTGGTACACCTTGAAAAGTTACCGACATATTATTTCCTCGTTCTATTTATTTTTAAGTTCTAAATTATTGAGCGATGAGATGATAGTTTGATATTTATAAATAACAAGTCCGATGTGCTGTTTTTGATGTTTGTTTTTTGTGGGCTTGTTTATTGGTGCTTTCCGTCCTAAATGTCCGCTATATTGGTCTGATTTGTTCTTATCAGTTGGTGTATGATTTTTTTTTACGCGTTTAAATTTAATTGATAATAACTTTAACGAGATTGACTGCATACAATAATAAATGCGATCATGTACCTAATTATAGGTATGCGTAGTTTATTCAGGGATTGATACGCATTGCCAAAACAAAATCCCCCGCGATGCTAGCTTTTTTGGTTAGCTCTCAAAATCAGTATAGATTTTGAGACTTACAATTAAATGTTGAGAGCCCTAAATAATACGGGTATCTGTCATTAACTACTCTCAGGATTCAGTCTTATGTTCAAAATAATATTACCTTTCTTTCTTTTTTTTCCTATTTCCGGGTATGCATCCAGCGAAGTTGTTGATAATTTTTCACATGTTGGTTTTGGGTATAGAGGCGCGAATTTTCACCAAGGAGCGTTGAAACCTTACCTAAATGGTAAATATGACAATAATGAAGATAAAGCTTTAGGTGGGTTGTATTTAGATCTTAGTGCTCAAGTCTTCAGTAATGTTTTTCTAGAAGGGCATGCAGACTTCCTAACTAGATTCAGTTCTGAAGTTGATACTTGGCAATCTGGTGGTGGAGTCATCGGTCGATTCGGAGGGGCTGCAGCAAGTTCCTTTTCATGTGGGGTGATTAACTATCGTGCGGATAGTGACTATAGCGTATCGTTTTCAGAGCAAGGGGGATACTGTAAAACCATGGTCAGAAAACAAATAGCTAGGCATTGGGTATTAGGTCTTTCTTATCAACATGATTTTTTGGAACGGTCACGGGATGCAGTTAAGTTAAAAAATGTTTTTCAATTTGGCTCTGTTTTCGGTTTAGTGGCTGATTTTGAATACGCTAAACGAGACGCTGTTGAAATTGGTTATCAATTGGGGGTCCAGTTTTCTTTTTAGCTTTTGATAATTATTAACTATTGCCTATCTTGATTTTCTAGCTTTAGGAATAAAAATAAGATCGGGTTCGATGGCCTATTAGCGCATGTCATGGACATAGAGTCATAAAAGATGAACTATGATTTTTAAATTGTTCATTATTAATCACGGGATTCGCCAGCATACTTTTCCCCTACATGATATATGGGAACGGAAATATGAACCCACTTGACTATGCATTATACACTCTAAACGCTAAGCAGCTTTTGATTGATCCTGAATCAAAGCTCCCTCCGCAAAGAAAAAGAGGAGCGGGGACAAGAAATTATGGTTACTTAGTATCATTTATAATTGGTATTTTACTAGGTCAGCTAATTAAATTTATCTAAATGTACCTGGTTGTCCAACATTCTACGCGTTTGTCACTTATTTTTAGTTAACTCATAGCGAAATTAACCAACTGGTTTGTGGTTAAGCCAGGTACAAATCTGAGATGAAGGAGACGTATGGAACATTTACATCAATTATCAAGCAGCCACTTAAAACGTTTGAGACAATTAGAGCGTAAATTTAATCAAAATCTAAAAACTGAAGTGACAATCACTGACCTGGCCGAGATTCTTTTCTGTTCGGAGCGTAATGTAAGTAAGTTAATGGTATCTCTGGAGTCGCAAGGTATATTGAAATGGCTTCCTGGACGCGGGAGAGGGAATCATTCTAAGTTGACATTGGTTAAAAATTTTGAAGATGCACTGTTTGATAAAATAGAAGGAATGGTTCAGGGCGGAAAAATGAACGAGGCGTTCATTTTGGCACAACAATTTGATTGTGTTTGGCAATTTCAAAATCACTTGCCCCAATGGTTAGATGAAGCGAAACAAAGGTTAAAACAACAGAATACTTTAATGTATGTAGTACCTTATAGTTTGCCCGAGTGGCGTCCCCATCTAGCGCTTTCAACACGATCGATTCTCATGATAGAAAGTGTGTTTGATACATTGGTTCGTTTCGACTCTGAGCAGCAAGAAATAAAACCCTACTTGGCTCATCAAGTTGATGTTGATGGTCTACAAATCCGAGTTCGGATTCGTAATAATATACAGTGCACAATGGTGAAATGTTAACACCAGAAATGGTAAAAACTAACTTTGATATGCGGTGTAAAACCACCCATCCATACCAGATTCTATTTAGCCATTTAGTTAATATTGAAGTAGAAAAGCAGTGGATAGTATTTTACTTGGATCAACATGATCCGGTGTTTCTTCATTTATTAGCTGATATTCACAGTGCGATATTTGACCTCAATTCCGATACTCCAGTAGGCTCGGGAGCATACCAAGTAGAAAGACTGGAACCTCATCGTTGGAGTTTAATCCGAAATACGCATTATTTTGCTTTTGGTGGGCATATAGAACGTGCTGAGTTTTGGTCGAGTAATGAACTACCAATATCAGCGATACATGTCGAAGAATCGTGTTGGACTTATTTAGATCCAACAGATAGCAAGGACATTATCGAACATAGTGGGTGCACAGTGCTTCAATTTCCCCATCATAAGAACGTATTGTCGAATGAGGAATTGAGTTGGATTGTCCATTATAGTCGCGCATATGTTAATGGTGCAGAGGTTCGTGAGGCGAACAGCATTATGCATTGTCATCAAGAAAAAGGTTTTCATTTATTTAACCGAGGAATGAAGCGCCCCTCCAGACCTGTGGTTTTTGAAGTAAAGGACACTCATCGAGCAGAAATTCAACCATTATTGTCTGCTCTGAGGAGGAACGGTTTAGATCTGTTAATTAAAGACAAAGCCGGCTTTGATAGTCCAGGTTCTACTGATGTATTCTATGACTGCTATGCATTTGGGGATGACATAGCTTTTCAATACTATGAATGGCTTTTATGTGGTGATGTATTTACACGTTGCCTTTCAAATGATGCTAAGAAAAGCCTATTATCTTTTGTTGATGCATTGATGCGAGAGAGTATTAGTAGCTCCGAATTTTTACAAAAATTGCATCGAGCTGAAGACTGGTTGATTCAAAATTATTATTACTGTCCGCTTTGGCGAGATCATATTGCTTACCGTCGTGCGGATAATGTATATGGAACAGATACCAGTAGTATGGGGGTTATGACATTGAGTAATATGTGGTTAGAGTGAATTTTAAGTCATTGTAATTCATGTTACATTATCGAAATAGAGGGTATTTAGTGAAGAGTTGTAAGGAGTTATTTTGCATATAGGAATTATTGGCGGAATTGGTCCTGCCTCAACAGAGATGTACTATAGAGAACTAGTGAAGCAATATCAAGTTGTTAATATATCGCTCGAACTTACAATCGTTCATGCTGATATTCATGAGCTTACAAAAAATTTATTAGCAGACGACAAGAAAAAACAAGTTAACATATTTCTTAACTACATTAATAGATTGGTTAAATGTGGCGCGACCCACGTAGTGATTCCCTCGCTAGCTGGGCACTTTTGCTTAACAGAATTGGAAATTCGTTCTCCTTTGCCAATCATGAGTGCTTTAGACGTTTTAAAATATTACGTTCAAGAAAATGCAATTTCCAAGGTCGGAGTATTAGGTACTTTACCTACAATGCAAACCGGAATTTTTGGTTGTTTTGATAAAAACTGTTTGATTGTACCAGACCCCGACGAGCAATTAATTGTGGCTGATACTTACCGAAAATTTGCTAGAAATGGGTACGCGTCTGCAGAGGATAAAGCTACTATTTTCTCAATAGGTCAGAAGTTAACTAATGACAATAATGTAGAGATTGTATTTCTAGCAGGAACAGATTTCTTTCTAGCATTTGATGGTGAGGATTGCGGTTTTAAAGCCATTGATTGTGCTCAACTTCACATAGCCTCAATAGTTGCTTTGGCAAAAAAGCCCCAGTTTGCCTGATAGTTGGCACTACATGTCTCTGTGATTTCTGTTTATCGGGTTGCCTCTGTAAGATGACTATGACTCTCTGCGTGGCTTAGTGATGGAGAGTTGAGTTGGAAAAATTGTGTAGTTTTTCTAACTCAACAGCAATATCGATTGCTTTAATAACAGTAGGCCAGCTGTTTACGGCTCGTAATATTCAAGATGCTATAAGGAAATAAAGACGTAATTTGCTAGCTTGTTGTTGAATGAATGCAAGTTGGTGTATAACTTGAATTGGTTGTTAACTTCCTAGTGTGAGTGATTTTGTCTGTTTCTTTGATGATAAACCAGGAAGGCTGAAAGTTTAGGTTCTAATTTCCAAGGGCTTAAAATTCTAATACGTCAGTTTGAAAAAGAACTGCAATCTGCATTTTTGTATTTATGTTCATAATTTCAACTACATGCCTGGTTGTATAATAGTCTCTAAACTATTGATAAAATTTGCTTTTCTTATTGCTTCTTTTCGGTTGGTTACGTTTATTTTTTTATATATATTATATACATGCGTTTTTACTGTACTTTCTGAAATAAATAGTTCACTTGATATCTCTAAATTTGTATCTCCTCTGATAACTCGTTTAAATATTTGAGCTTCTCTTTTTGTAAGGGTAGATAATATTACCTGTGACTTGAATGTTTGGGAGCGCGCATTGGATAAAATATGCGACATTAACTTCCTCGGTAACCATAGGTCGTCATCACAAACCGTTTTCAAGCAACGTGTAAGGTGTTCTACAGGAGCATCTTGATAGATTATGCCCTTTATATTAAACATGTTGAATAGTTGCATTACGGTAATACTCTGTCCGGTAATATCAGAGGGAACGTCATAGATTACCCATTTGTTGGACTCTACTTTTGATAAGGTGATGTAAACATCTTTGATGTCAGCTAAGAGTAAGTAACTAATGAGAATGACATCAAACGTCTTGCGATGATTCGAACGTTCAATGCCTGAAATACATTCGCGACTAAAACAAAAGTCACTGTATTTCTCTATTTCTCGTTGAATAAACTGGTTATTTATACCGTTATCGCCAATTAGGAGCATGTGCTTTAAATTATTTTTACTGTTATGCATACTTTACTCCGAAACTGACAAATCGTGTTGTGATTATATGATACTGGGTTTTATATAATTGCGTTGCATATCTCAGGATTTATATAATTACATATTTAAGGCTGCTGTGAAAGGAGGGGTTCTATAGAAATTTGTAATGTATCGTCATATATTCCTCCCGGTTTGTTCTCTGTTTCCCCAATTACAAAACTCAAAGGAATAGGTTGACCGATCGTAGCCGAAATACGCTGAATTTTTGCATCAAGTTGACCGAGGTTTACTCTATCGTTATCTAGGGAAAGTTCGTATGGAATATCCCATTTTGTCTCATCAGATTCATGACGTAGCATCCCTTGATGGGATGATTCCAATACGATGGTATACGCTGTATTACTTTGCACCCATAGGTTCGGTGCAGAACGAATAATCTTGTTTGAATATAATGTTCCTAGATCAAGGTCATAATGCTGTTGAGTTAACCCATAAAAGTGAACTTTTGCAGCTGGTGGCACGGTAACAGATACTGGGAGTGAGCTAGGGCTAATCTCTATTTGTTGGTTGTCTGAGGTATAAGAGGGCGACACTTCTAAAAGCCCCCGGTAGGTTCCTGACGCTAGCCACTGTTTGCTTGGGAAACGCATTTGTATGGTTGTCGAAGGTTGACTGTCGGTTAATGATAAATGCCACTGATTCGCGATTGGCACACCCACTTGTCCACTCCACTCGAAGTTGAGTTTGTCTTGGTTTACCCCTTTTAACGTCCGACTAGTATCATTAAGTTGTAGAACCAAACTCAATTTACAGTCTTCGCCAATTATATTCGCATCGATCCTATAAGTATTAATTGTTGCGTAAGTACCTGTGTTGAACACGTCGTATTGCGACTCGGATGAGACGGGTTGAATCGTCAATGCACTAGCTTCACAAGCTAATACAGAGGATACAGAATTTATGGCGATGAGGAACCATCCTCCCCACCGAAGTTGTTTAATCCACATACACATCTCCTAGTCTGATCAAGTTGTCACTGCGCTCGCTGAGAGTAATGACGGCTGACTCTTGTCCTTTAGTGTCAAGAATCAGTTGATATTTCCCTGGCTTTAACCCAGATATCGCAAATATGCCACTCCGATTGGTAAAGAAGTCAATCGGTAACTGTTTAGCTTCACCAAGGTAATGTGCTACACCAGCGACAAGTGAAATTGGATTGTTACTTTGACGGTCGTATAGCTTACCAATCACGGTTAAGACAGCATCGGAACCAATTTGTAGTTGGAAGCCCCGCTTGTAATCAGGCTTAACCCAAAAAGCACCATCCCCCAAATCATATCCCGGTGGTAAGTTATCGACCTCATAACCGATGACTTGGCTATTATAAGCAACAAGATCAGGGACCATGGCACTGGCATCTCCGTTAAGGTAAACGCGTGCGTACTCTCCATCTTTTGTTGGGTCTAATGCCACGTCATTCTCTGCGAGGCTTTCGTGCTTGCTGACAATAGCGAATGCTTCTCGGACTGGTCTGCCGATCGTTATCGATGAACCTGCAAACGCAAGTGCACTGCTGATGGTCACGTCGGTACTGTGGTTTCTTGTGTCACCACTAATGTCGTCAAGTCGCGAGGCATGGGTGGCACTCAATTCGTAACGGTTTGCTGTATAGTTAATACCAGCGTCCATATCGGCGTCCGTTTCTTCATTCGTAATGACACTCGCAAAGCCTGATATCCCTCCGGTGTTACCTATATTATTCTGATAGCTGTAATCTAAGGCGGCTTCTCTTAGCTCTGTACTGTAACGACCGACGACACGAGTTTGTCGGCTAAGAGGCCAACTTATGGTGAGCGTAGTGCTGATGTCATCGTCTTTACTGGCGTGATCTTGATAGCTAACACGGGCACTCCAAGTCGCGTGAGTATCAAACAGTCCGTCCGATAAACTCGGGCTAATTAGCCAATAGTCGTTCTCTTTGTCTATTCCTAAACGGTAATTGACTGTCATGGCGGCACGTAATGATCGACTTAGATAAATCGAACCGAATGCAGAAGCATAATGAGTGGTTAAGTTGATGTCTTTATCGGAGGCGTCAAACCCAGCAACACCAGTAAAATTGTTGCTCAGATACTCATAACTAACACTCAGTTGTGGAGCCAGTGTATTCTTGCTGGAAAATTCCGCATCGAATGCAAATTTGTAAGCATCGCCGTTTCCTAATACAGGATGTTCGCTACGTGAAGCATTGAGTTCAGTGACTCCCCATCTAGAAGCGATGAGTGCGGTAGTACCATATTGGTATAAATCTTCACGGGTTTGAAAGTTGGTACCTAACGTTAACCAAGGGTTAATCCCCACATCAACATAACCATGGAAAATACGCTCATCGGTTAGGTATTCTAATTGTCCATTTTGGAGTTCAGAGGGTGCTCCATACATAATGCTATATTCAAACTCACCGCTATTGAGTAAGTCGTTACCCGTCGCAATAGAAAACTCGATACGCTCTTCATTCCCAGAACGATCGGTAATGACGAGTACAATATCGTTACTACCTTGCGCAAGAGGTATATCACTCAGGTTGTAGCTACCAGCGCCTAAGGTCAATCGTTGGACTGCAATCCCATCTATATAGACATCGACATTCGAGGCTCTTTGAAGTGTGAATGATTGATTGGCTCGTGGTCGTGCATTTCTGGTTGGAATCAGTGTGAAATCTCGAGTTAAGCCAATACCAAGTATGTCGGTACTGTCCTGAAAAGATTGGCCACTGTTGTACATATCGCCGAGCACAAGTCGTGTACCTTGCTGTGCAAAGTCAATATTAAGACGAGTTCCTTCTCTCACATATTGTGACTTTTTCGATGAACCATTTTCTAAATAGGATTCATATTCAAAATTGAAAAAACCAATGTTAAGTGCAGAGTCGAATTGACTGCGATAAAGATCTTGCCTTGACGATTTTTGATCGACATATTGGCTCTCATTGGCGGAAAGGGCGACGTTAACGTATCCGCTTAACAGACTTGGCTCAGCATAGTTATAAAAATCATCTGCGCCGTTCATCGAGAGTTGTTGGGTTAAGCTAAATTCTGGCGGAACCGTCACGATACATTCCAACGAAGAAAAGTCGAAATTAAGTCCCAGCCCTACGCTCATAAAGTGGTGCTGCGACAGCATCTCATCGTCTGTCGTGTCATGGAGCTTACCAATACCTTCTTGAGTGACGACAGACGAAAGGAGAGACAGCGTACTTTCCTTTGGCAAAAGAATTTCGTTGTTTGCGGTAATGATAATGTCCGCTTCACCAAGAATGGTGTCACTTATCCTTAGTAAAGAGGTAAGTTGAATGTCGCGTCCTGTCGGGTTCAATACCATATCCTGGCCCCAAGCTACAGGGCTTAAGGCGGCACAATAAAACAGTACTAATCCCAAGACATAGAAAACTTGCCACATCTTGTGAGAGGTTTCAGTTTTCATATCCATGATAAGTGCCTACTGGTAAGTAATTTAAAGAAGAAGGCAAAGTAATAGTCGAGCGTGGTGGAATAAACTGTTCACCTAAAGCCTCATGTACCTTTTGGTTCTGAGATTCGAGCCCCTTAAAATGAAGTAACGATGTATAGGTAAATCGCGACCCTGAATTAGTGAGTGTTAGTTTTCCTTGTTCATCTATATGTAAGTTCACGTCAGGCTCTAGCGAGGATGAGTGAATGTGCAACAACGCATTGTAGTGAACTTGCAAATTGATACCGGTTGTTAAACTGGTAGGACTGTCCATTTTTTCGTTGTTTTGACCAATATTTAAGGTACTGAAACGAACAAAGTAACTTTGGGAAGTTTCGAGTTGGCGGTTTCCCAACCATTGTATACGGAATACTTGACGTTCACCGGGTGCCAACATAGCGGCAGGTGGAAACACAAACATCACCTCACTCGATAGATCTATTGTTTGGAACGTACCATCAGGTAAGAATTTCAAACGACGAACGTTAGCTTCAAGTGGGAGATCCCGCGTTGAGTTGTTAGTCACAACCAGTTGCGATGTTGCCCTGTGATCGGTATTGAGTTCAATGACGGTTGGAAACAGTGTTATGCCAAGCGCTTGTCCACACAGAAAACAAGAAATGAACCCACCAAAAATATAACGTCTCATTGCTACTGATCCTGCTCGATTTCAATCGATAGCGTCTCTACATTGTAATTTTCAAGTGGCTGCATTTCGAAAAAACGAGTGGAATAGGGAAGAACTAAAGTTCCTGGAATACGTTTGGCGATTTCTACGCCTTTTAAATAGGTTGATTTTTTGCCGTCAGAAATTTTCCATGTCGTATTGGTTAACCGACCATAACTATTACCGCTGTTCAGTACTTCAAGGACCCATTTGTTATTCTTGTTATTTGGTTCGATACTTTTAATTTCTAGTTGAGAGGCAGTGTTCTGAGGTCGCACGTTGATAAGCGTATTAAACTGAAGTAACAGACTCACTTGCCCTTGGTTGCTACTTGCTCTGGCTTTGTTGCGTAATTCAGTTTAGAGACAGAGCCGCCCGTTTTGCATGCTTTTT